>JAPLJZ010000225.1 GCA_026388335.1 Deltaproteobacteria bacterium | reverse complement strand
TGGGCTGATTGACCGCCTGCCGTTGAATAACGCCGGGGGCGACCATCTCGATTCTGCGGAATTCATTAGTTTCAATGGGTCCTTTACCGTCGATAGGAGCGCCCGTCCCGTCGATGACCCGTCCCAAGACGGCCTCACCAACCGGCACCTGCGCAATCCGGCCCGTTCTTTTAACAATGTCGCCCTCTTTGATATGGGTTACCTCGCCGAGAACGGCAACGCCGACATTATCTCTTTCGAGGTTAAGAACCATACCGAGAATACCACCCGGGAACTCCAGCAGTTCCATGGCCATGGCATTCTGGACGCCGTAGATCCTGGCGATGCCGTCACCGACGGAAAGCACTGTACCGGTCTCGCTGATGTCCAGCTTCTTTTCATAGTCTTTGATTTGTTTGGATATGATTTGACTGATTTCTTCTGCCCTGATTGTATCCATACGCTACATCTCCTCCCCTAAGAGATTCTTTATATTATTTAGTTGAGTTCTAATACTGTTATCATACACAGTGTCTCCCACCCTGACGACAATACCGCCCAGCAGAGAAGGGTCTTCGATAACGGTCATTTCAACACTTTTCTGCGTCTGCCCTTCAAGACCCTGTTGAAGCCTCTGGATCAACTCGGTCGACAGCGGGAAAGCCGTTTTCACATTGGCCCGAACCGTTTTCAGGGCCTCGTCCATCAACTCCCGGTAACAATCGACAATGTCGGAAAGAACGACGATTCTTTGTTTATCCGTAAGCAGCTTCAAAAAATTAGCAGTTATTCCGGAAATATCCGTTTTCTGCAGGATGCTTTCGACCACGGACTTTTTTTCGTTCTGATCAAATATGGGATTGGCCAGAAAGTCCTTGAGGTCCTTATTGTCATTGATAATTGCGGAAAAGCTGCTCAACTCTTGGTAATACTTCTCGAGCCGGCTCTCCTCGGCTGCAATCTCATAAAACGCGCGGGCGTACCGTTTCGCAATCGTGCTTCCGATCAATGTTTTATCACCACCTTATCCATATAGTCTTTGACCATGTGTTCATGATCCTGAATCGTAATATTTCTTCTAAGGAGTTCCTCGGCCATCTGCACCGAGAGTTGCGCCGCCTCGGCCCGCAGCTGGTTTCTGGCGTTGCCGAATTCCTGCTCCATCCGGGCCTTGGTATCTTCTTCGATCTTGACAGCGGCCTTCTTGGCCTCCTCAATCAGCTTCTCCTTTTCCGCCAAACCCTGGACCTTGATCATCTCGGCAATACCGTCGATCTCTTCCGTAGCCTTCTCCAGCTTGGCAGCGTATTCCTTAAATTTCTTTTCCGCATCTTCCTTTGCCGCCAGCGCCTGATCCAGGGACGTCTTGATGTCATCACGCCTGCCGACAAAAAACTCCTTTATCTTCTTGGCCGACATCCACCAGAGGAACCCGGCTAGAATAACAAAGTTCAGCACCCGGTAGCCGAAGTCAATGAGAGTTTTCTTCTGCTCTTCAGGGCTAACGTGACCCTCGCCGCCGCCGGACGCATAGACCGCCACACCCGTCAGCAGGATCATCAAAGAGGCAAGGAGAATGGATTTTATCAGTTGAACCCGGTGAACATCTTTCATTGGAGACTCCTTCCCAACACCTTTTCAGCGATCTCCGCCGATATTTTCTGGGACTGATCTTTCAGGATCCGCCTCGCAGCATCCACTTCCTGCCCGACCTTCCCCTGAAACTCCGCCAGCATCGCCGGAATCTTGCTCCGCCTTTCGTCGATGATGGCCTTGGCGCTATCTGCGGCTTCCTTGAGGATCTCATTTTTCTTCCCCAAGGCATCCTGCTTGGCCACGCGGAGTTTTTCTTCATACTCCGCCGCCTTCTGCTCGACGGTTGCATTGAGTCGTTTGATCTCTCCCTCGGATTCGTCGAGGCGCATTTTTCTCTTATCGAGGATGGCAAGAATCGGTTTATAGAGCAGGTAGTTCAAGATCACGATGAGCACAAGGAAATTGGCCATCTGCACAAACAAAGTAAGATTAATATCAACCACTTTAGAACCTCTCGCTTATCATTACTTTAAAAAAAAACCGAGTGAAGAGGGTCCCTCGTCCACCCGGCTCGTCCGTCAACATATTGAGTATTTACAACCAGTTCCCTTACATCAAGACAACGGCTATGTAGGTAGAAATACAAAACCTGAACCTCCCTTGCCAAAAGCGCGGACTACTAATCATAACTCTATCTGCTTGTCAAGCATTTTTTGGTAAAAAGGCTCAGCAAACATCACGGCTGCAAGATAAATCGTCTCATGCTGATATTGATCAGCAAGCCGATGGCCATCATCAGCACTACCACGGATGAACCGCCGTAGCTTAAAAATGGCAATGGTATGCCTACGACGGGAAGGATGCCAAGTACCATGCCTATATTGATAAAGACGCCCCAAAAAATCATGATGGTAATCCCGTACGCAATCAGGGTTCCCGACAAGTCTCTTGAATACTGGGCAATTTTAAAACCCCACAGGATCAGGGAAATAAACAGGATCATCAAGACAACACCTCCGATAAAGCCCCATTCCTCGGCAAAAACGGAAAAGACGAAATCCGTTTGCTGCTCAGGAAGGAATTTTAACTGTGTCTGCGTCCCCTTCAAAAAACCCTTACCAAGAAATCCTCCGGAGCCGATGGCGATCATCGACTGAATGATATGATACCCGGAACCGAGGGGATCCCGCTCCGGGTCGAAAAACGTCAGTATCCGCTCTTTCTGGTAATCCTTGAAAAAATACCAGGCCAAAGGTGCCAGCAGCAGCCCTGAGGATCCGGCAATGAGCAGATCCTTGATCCTGATCCCCACGAATAGGATCATGGAGATAAAGACAATCAGCATCATCAAGGCTGTTCCCAGATCAGGCTGGCGGACGATGAACAAAAAGGGAACCAGAACAATGAAAAAGGGCGTTAAGAGATCTTTTATACTGTAGCGACTTTGTGTTCCGTGATCGCTGAAATATCTTGCCAGGGAAAGGATAAGGGTCAGCTTGACCAATTCCGAGGGCTGAAAGGAAAATCCTCCGAAGGCGATCCAGCGTTGGGAGCCATGGGTCGTATATCCATAAAAAGTTACAAAGATTAGCATCAGGATGGCAACGCCATGGATAATATAAGCGTATTGAACAAGAATCCGATGATCAATGGAAAGGATGATCAGCATAAAGAGCAGCCCCATGATTATCCACTGGATCTGTTTCAGATAAAGGGGGGCCTTCGCCGTGGTGAGACTGAACCCGGTACTGTATATGTTCATTACCCCAATGAAGCATATTGCCAGAACAATGCCCAGGAGGGGCCAATCAAAATTAATCAACCACTGTCTATCAAATTTCATTGCCCTGCTCGCTCATTGACGACATTTTGCGTAGCGGGCGCTTTCGGCGCCGCCCGACTGGTTTTGAGATGGAAGTAGGCATCGACAATATTTCTTGCCACGGGGCCGGCAACAGCGCCACCGCCACCGGCGTGCTCGACGATCACGGCAACGGCAATTTCCGGATGTTTATAAGGAGCAAAACAGGCAAAAAGGGCATGATCCCGGAAACGCCCGGAAAGAATCTTCGCCCTGCGGCCAGCCTCATCCCGGGGCAATCCCACTACCTGGGACGTTCCCGTCTTTCCCGCCACATCGGCCTCGGGTCTGCGCAGGGCGCTACCGGTGCCCCCTTTCTCATTGACCACCCCCCAAAGGCCCTGTCTTATCATTTCAATATATTCTGGAGAAACAGGAAGGACACTTTTCTTTTCCGGTGGGAACACTTTGACAACTCTGCCGTCTACCGCCTCGATCTGTTTGACGATTCTGGGGCGCCAGAGGGCGCCGCCATTGGCCAAGGCGCTAAAGGCGTTGGCGAGCTGAACGGGGGTTACCAGATTGTAGCCCTGTCCAATAGAAACTGAGATGGTCTCCCCTAACTGCCAAGACTCCTTGCGTCTCGCCAGTTTCCAGGCCTTGGTGGGAACCAGTCCCGGTTTTTCCCTTGGCAGATCAATGCCGCTGAGCTCACCGAACCCGAAACCCCGGGCGTATTCGGCCAATTTGTCGACACCAAGCATTTTCCCGAGATTATAAAAATAGACATCGCAGGACTCCACAAGCGCCCGGTGGAGATTCACCCAGCCGTGGCCATGCCGCTGCCAACAGCGAAAGGACCTGTTCCCCAGCTCAAAAGAACCGTTGCAGAAGAACCGCGTGTCCGGAGTAATCAGACCTTCGGCAAGGGCCGCCGCCGCGACCACCACCTTATACGTCGAGCCGGGGGGATACTGACCAGATACAGCCCTGTTTTCCATGGGATACAGTGGATCTTTAGACAGCCTATCCCAATCCCGCTTGGAGATTCCGGAGTTAAAAAGGTTGGGATCAAAAGAGGGGGTGCTGACGAGGGCCAGGATGGATCCGTCCCGTGGATCCATGACAACGGCGGCTCCGCGCCTGCCCGCCAGCGCCTCCCAAGCCGCCTTCTGCAGTTCATAATCAATCGTCAACACGACATTGTAGCCTGGAACCGGGGCAATGTGACCCAGGGCCTTAATCACCTTGCCGGTAACATTTACTTCCACCTGTTCAGCGCCACTTTTACCGGCAAGATATTCATCGAGAAACTTCTCTATTCCTGATTTTCCGATAATGTCTCCCGGACCTATCTCATCGTCATCCCGTTTTTCCAGTTCATCCTTGCTTATTTCCCCTGTATACCCGATGACATGAGACATCATCTCCCCCCCCGAATACTTCCTCACCGGCGCCACTTCCACAACAACGCCCGGCAGATCGAGGGCATGGGTTTCTATAAAAGCCAGTTTCGCCATGGTAATGTTCTTTTCGAGCCTCACCGGCATAAACGGCCTGGTTTTCCCCGTAAGCTGGGAATCATTGTTCAGCGATAGCCCCCTTTTTTCATAAAAGGCTTCCACTTGCTCTATGATGCGCTGGATGTCAACGACACGGCTCGGCACATAGACCAGATCGAAGGCCGCCTGATTATCCACGATGACCTGCCGATGGGTGTCCATAATCAATCCCCGCAGGGGTGCAATCTTTCTCAGGCGGACACTGTTGTTTTCCGAGCGCAATTTGTATTCATCACCCTTGAACACCTGGAGATAGGCCAACCTGATGGTCAGAATGGCTATCGCAATCAGGACAATGACAAAAAGACGCTGAAAACGTTTCCGGAAATCCGCCGTATCATGGCCGTTAAGACGACCGAACATACCCATCATGGAGCCAACCTATCCGGTGGAAAAACTTAAAGAGAAACGGGCTTATCAAACTTACGATAACCAACTGGGGGAGAAAGTACAAGACGAGGTCAGAAAGGATATTCGTTCCGTAGATCATCTGGTTCAAAACCAGCAACCATATCCCCTCGATAAAACCACAACACAACGTGAACAGGACAACAAAGGGGGTGCTTTTCGCATATACCTGCAATGATACGAGATAGACCATGAGAAAAATAGAAGTATAGATGAGGGCGTAGAAACCCGAGCAGACGCCGGTTATGCAATCCATCATCAAACCGAGAATCAGCGATAGGATACTTCCCCTGAGGACAGCCATGCGCAAGCCCGCATAGATGACCAGGACAAGGGAGATCTCGACGGCAATCGAGTGAAAAAAAATCGTCCCCAAAACAGCGTGTTGAAAGACAACGAGCATCAGGAGAAACCAGGGGATTAAAACGTAAAAATTCATTTTTTCTTTTTCTCCGCTACCATCAGCACCAACACTTCTTCCAGCCTGGTGAAATCCACCGCCGGAACCACCTCGATCCGCTGAAAGAGACCGGAATCCTTCTTGTCCGCCCGGATTACGGTTCCCAGCAGCAATCCTTTTGGGAAAATCTCCGTCATCCCCGAAGATACCACCAGATCTCCCGTCTTGACCTCCTCCGTCTTGGCGATGTATTTCAGCATGCAGCGCATCGCCCCGGAACCCTGTAGCATCCCCTGGACACGGGTTCCCTGCACTAAGGCGTCGATATTACTGTTACCATCGCTGATCAGGAGGACGCGCGAGACATGCCATGACGTTTCTATAATCCTTCCGAGAACCCCTTGCTCGTTCATAACCGGCAAGCCATTCTTGATGCCCTGGGAGGTTCCCTTGTTGATCAGGATCGTCTTGATCAGTGATTTCTGGTCCATCCCGATAACCCTTGCGGTCATGGAGACATAGTCGCTCTGGTCTTTCAGGGTAAGCAGTTTTTGCAGGCGCAGCCCTTCAAGATACCCTTCCTGGTAGCGGAGCAACTGATTCTTCAACTGGTCGTTCTCCCTTTTCAACCGCCTGTTTTCTTCTCCCAGCTCTACTAAAAAGAGATATCGGTTCCAAACAGTGATGGTTTCATCCAGGGGAATCCTGATCAGACGTTCGATAGGCGCCACCACATCCAGGATGAATTTTCTCGGATAACCCGTATCCGAAGGCATTTTCGTGCTCAAAAACAGGAGAATGATGGAGAAGACGATAACTAGGGTGACGATGGCAATCGGCCGGTATTTTTTTGGAATCGACATATTTCTGGTGACTCTCAAGTCACATGAACAACCGGCATACCTGTCCAGTCACAGAGAACTTTTGCAAGACGAATATGAAAGCGCTTAATAAGGAAAGTAAGCCTCACGACGCCGTACCCTCCAAGGCTCAAAATCTTTTTCCCATCGTGTTTAGAGGTTCTAACGGAGTTGTCACACCTGAAGGGTGACTTCCTTTAAAACGTCCAACTGATCGAGGGCCATTCCCGCGCCTCTGGCAACAGTTGACAGCGGGTCGTCCGCAATGGTCACGGGAAGACCTGTTTCTTCCCGGATCAGGACATCCAGGTTTCTCAGCAGGGCGCCGCCGCCCGTAAGCATGATGCCTCGATCCACGATATCTCCGGCCAGTTCCGGCGGAGCATTTTCCAAGCAATTTTTTATAGTGTCAATAATCAGGCTGATCGGTTCCGTTATTGCTTCGCGAACCTCTTCCGAATTGATTTCAATAATTTTGGGAATGCCTGAAATCAGATCCCGGCCCTTCACTTCGACGGTGCGGATTTCCTTGTCCGGATAGGCGCAGCCGATGGTCATTTTGATTATTTCCCCGGTTCGCTCGCCAATAAGAAGGCTGTACTTTCTCTTCATATACTGGACAATTTCTTCGTCAATCTTGTCGCCGGCGATGCGCAGAGATTTTGCGTAGACAATACCCGAAAGAGAAATGACGGCAACTTCCGTCGTGCCGCCGCCGATGTCGACAACCATGGAGCTCGTTGGTTCCGTGATCGGGAGTCCAGCCCCGATGGCTGCGGCCATGGGTTCCTCGATGAGATAAATTTCCCGCGCTCCGGCAGATTCAACGGTTTCACGGACCGCCCTTCTTTCCACCTGGGTGATGCCCGAAGGCACGGACACTATTATTCTTGGCCGCACCAGCGTCCTGCGGTTATGGACGCTGAGGATGAAATGTCTGAGCATCGCCTCGGTGATGTCAAAATCCGCTATGACTCCGTCCCGCATGGGGCGGATGGCCATGATGTTTCCCGGGGTTCTTCCCAGCATCTTTTTTGCTTCGGATCCCACAGCCAGAACCTTTTTGACCCCTTTTGAATCCATGTGCACAGCCACCACGGACGGTTCACTCAAAACAATTCCTTTGCCCTTCACGTAAACGAGGGTATTGGCCGTCCCAAGGTCGATGGCCAGGTCACTGGAAAATTTTCCTAAAATCCAATCAAACAGCACGCTTCTGCCTCCTGTATTTTCTCAATAAATATAAACACCTAAGCTCTTACGACAATCAATTAGCGTTGATCTATAGCCTATTTCCCGTACCTAAGCAATGCCTTTTTAAAAAGGTTATTGCATTTTCTGTGGGACTATAATATCAACGACGCGTCAAAAAAGGCGTCTATAAGGGGAACGGTATGCTTGAGTTAATGAGAAAACATGCGCGAAACTGGATCATGAAGGTCCTCCTTGCCATCATTATCATCGTCTTCATCTTTTACTTCGGTTCCATGTCGGGACGACAGAAGGCGGATGCCATCGCAACCGTTGACGGCAAGATCATCACCTATCGGGAATATGAGAAGGAATACCGCGATCTGATCGATTTATACAATCGCCGCTCCGGCGGTCGCCTTACAGAAGACATGTTGAAGACCCTGAATCTGAAGCAGCAGGCCCTCGACAAACTGGTTTATCAGGCTATTCTGATGAAAAAGGCCCAGGATCTGAAGGTCAAGGTCACCGACGAAGAAATCAGGGGTTTCATATCTTCCCTGCCGGCATTTCAGAGAAATGGCGTCTTCGATGATCGCCTGTACCAGCAGATGCTTCGTTACAACAAGATTACGCCGGAAGATTTCGAAAATGAGCAGCGGAAATCGGTAAACAATTTTTATGATGCCCAGACCGAAAAAATCAACGTAGCTTTCGTGCGCCTGAGGGGCCTGGATTTTGAGGGTAAAGTTCAGGCGTCAACGTCAGATCTGGAAAAATACCTGAAAGAACACAGCGGCGATTTTCGCTCTCCCGAACAGATTCAAGTCAAGTACCTGTTTTTTGCAGCCCGGGATTTCACGGCCAAGGTAACTGTCCCGGAAGAAGAAATTGCCGATTTCTATAATAGTCACAAGCAGCAGTGGACAAAGGCGGGGAAAATGCTTCCCCTGAGCAGCGTAAGGGATGAAATAGTCGCTGAACTTAAGCATTCCCGGGCAATGAGGCTCGCCTACGAGGAAGCAAAAAAGGCTCGCGATACGATCTATCAGCAGGAAAATTTCGACGCCTACGCCGCCACCCATCGCTTGCCGGTCGCAGGAACAGACCTTTTCACCGTTAAAAACCTTCCGGAAGCCTTTCGGCAGATACCGGATTTTGCAAAAACAGTCTTTTCTCTTCAGAAAGACGAAATCAGCAATGTAATCGCCTCTGAAAAAGGCTACTATCTCCTCAAGGCAGCGGCAAAAAAGGCTGCGTATACACCGGAGCTCAAGGTCGTCGAAAAAGAGGTACGCCAACGGTATGCGGCGCAGGAAGGCAGCCGCCTTGCCAAACAGGAGGCGGACGTGCTCCTCGCCCGCCTTAAGAAGGGGGATAAGCTACAGATTATCGGGAAAGAAAAGAATCTCAAATTAGAGGAAACGGGATTTTTTCTCCCCACTACCCCGGCCCCAAAGATCGGGACGTCTTCCCTGATCATGAAGGCCCTTTTCCAACTCTCAGCGAAAAAACCTTATGGGGAAGAGGTTATCTTCATAAACGGCGACTATCTCCTGATCGAATTCCGGGAAAGGGCGCAGTCGGACAGGCAGATCCAACCGGGACAGAGGGAGCAACTCAAGAAGGTGTATCTGGATTTAAAAAGAAACGAAGTGATCCAGTCATGGATGGAAGAAAGTAAAAGCGCCTTGACCAAAGAGGGCAGACTGAAGATTAGCAAAGACGTGAAAGACCTCTAACCCCCGGTTTCAAATTAAGGCGCTAACTTTGTTGGCTTCATCGTCGGCTCCTCGACGTATTACAATACGCCTGCGTCGCCTCCTCTTTTCCGCCTCGTTATCATCCTTAATTTGAAACCGGGAATGGTGGCAATTTTCTACTTGTGGCGGGTATCAGTTGCGGCCTTTACATTCCGAGGCGCCGCGGCCACGGCCGTCCGTACCTTCCTTGACGAGCTTTCCCCCTTCGAAGGTCAGGATGTAAATAAAATCGTCCTTACCACAATTATAGGTCCACTGCTCCATGGTCTTGGAAGACTTGGTACTCTTTGTTTTTGTCCCAGTTCCTTTTTTACGGGTCTCCCGGTCTCCCACCTTTTCTTTGAAGGTGGGCTTGCCGCATTCGATCAGAACCCTGCCTTTTGAGTCCCCGACGCTCACCAATCCATCTCCACAGCGGAAGGCATGCAGGGTAAAAGGGAAAGACAGGATCAAAAGCAGGAACAGAGTTCCCGAAAAAATGCCGTAGGTCAGGAGACGCATATCATCATCCTTTCTTACCTGAATGGCTAAGTGTGCCGGTACAGGCCGTTATTGACAATGTAATGGCGCACGGGTTCCGTGGTCAGATAGGTAATGGATTTACCGTCCCAAACCCGGTTCCGTATCCGGCTCGAAGCGATATCCAGAAAGGTCACCTCCCGAAAATAGATGGAATATCCCATCGGCCCCCGGAAACCGTTCCCCTGGGATTCATAGTGGAATCGGGAGGCAAATTCGGGAGGCAGAATACCTTCCAGACCTTTGTTTTCGTATCCCGGTCTTGTCATGACGACAAAATTACACAGTTGCAGGAGCTTTTCCCAGTCCTTCCAGGTCGTGATGGCATGAAAGGCGTCCTGACCAACAATGAAATACAGCTCCAGGTTTTGCAGATACTTCTTGAGGATAAACTCAACGGTTTCTACAGAATAAGATTTCCCTTCCCTTTTGTTTTCCGCATCGGAAAAGGAAAAAGAAGGATTGTTTTCGATTGCCAGCCTGACCATTTGTTCCCGATGGTAAAAAGATGTGATCTCGCCATCGATTTTGTGCGGTGGCCGGGAAGCGGGGATAAAAATGATCCGGTTGAGATCAAACATCTCCAGAATTTCCTCAGCGCATCGCAGATGGCCGATATGGATGGGATCGAAGGTCCCGCCAAGTAGTCCCCATTTCATGTTCTCACCTGTCCATTGCCGTAAATGATAAATTTGGATGTCGTTAGTTCTTCCAGTCCCATCGGACCATAGGCATGCAGCTTGGTGGTACTGATACCGATCTCCGCGCCAAGACCCAGCTCAAACCCGTCGCTGAACCGGGTGGAGGCATTCACAAGCACCGTTGAAGACTGAACCTCGTTGAGAAACCTCTGGGCATGACCGTAGCTTTCCGTAATGATGGCCTCCGTATGAAGAGAGCCATACTTTCCGATATGGTCCATCGCCGCATCCAATCCTTCCACAACCCGAATGGCAAGAACCAGGTCAAGGTATTCCTCATGCCAGTCCTGCTCCGTTGCGGGTTCAATATCGGGAAGAATCGCCCGCGCCTGAGGGCATCCCCTTAACGTCACGCCCGCATCCCCGTATTCTTTAGCCATAAGGGGAAGGAACCGGGCTGCGATCGCCTGGTGGACAAGGAGGGTCTCCATGGCATTACAGACCCCGGGGCGCTGCACCTTTGCATTCACGCATATCTTCAGAGCCATGTCCAGATCGGCGTTCTCATCGACAAAAATATGGCAGACGCCCTTGTAATGTTTGATTACGGGAATTTTCGACTGACTGACGACAGCCCGGATCAGCTCCTCGCCCCCCCGGGGAATGATGACATCAATCCACTCCTCAAGCTGCAGCATTTCATAGACGGCCTCTCGGTCCGTCATGGGAATGAGCTGGATGGCCGTCTCGGGAATCGGTCCTCTTTTCAGGGTTTCCTGAAGTATTCCCGCAATGGCCAGATTGGAATGGATAGCTTCCGAGCCGCCCCGGAGAATCACGGCGTTTCCCGACTTGAGACAGAGGGCGGCGGCGTCGGCGGTGACGTTGGGACGAGACTCATAGATGATACCGATAACCCCCAGGGGGATGCGCATGCGTCCGACCAGCAGGCCATTGGGACGGCGCCACATGGAACTGACCTTGCCCACGGGATCAGGCAGGGCCGCCACTTCTTCGAATCCCTTTGCCATTGCCTGAATCGTCGCTTCCTTGATGGTCAGACGGTCGATCATGGCGGCAGAGAGACCCTTCTCGGACGCGAGGGCCACATCCCGGGCATTTTCTTCCCTCAGGAATGATCCATGCTTCAGGAGGGCGGCGCCCATTTCCCGGAGGGCCAGGTTCTTCTCCTCCGCAGCCAGTCTGCACAACGTACTTGCCGCCTTTTTTGCCGCCTGCGCTATCCCGAGGATCTGGGATTGAATCGTCATTTCTCTACCGCTCCCCATTGACAAAGCTGCCAAAGTCTGCATATGAATCCCACCTTCGGGCTCAGATCAATACCTGCGTATCCCCGGCGAGCTGCTGCAACCGGAGGTACTTTACAAAACCGTTGGGTTTGTGTCAAGGTGATTTGAGGAGAGGTTAAGTAAAGGAATGGACAGTCTCTGCATCAAGGCAGGAGAAAATGCCTGCGAACGAATCCGTGACGGCGGCTTTTCTCTGGATGCCTTTACCGGCTATGCCGGACCGGCGGTAGGACCCCGTTGGTTGATCGCCAGCGGTTTCGATCTGACGCTTCTCAAAGAGAAAGCCCTCGGCCGGTTGCGGCCCCTGACCCTGATCGGCGCCTCTGCCGGGGCCTGGCGGTTTGCCGCCTGGATCCAGCCGGAAGCGGAAAAAAGTTACCGACAACTCATGGAGTCGTACATCACCACGACCTACACCCGGGCAGACAAGCCTCTCTCCATCCGCAAGTCCTTAGCTGCCATTATTAATAAGACCATTGAAAGCGACGCCCTGCCTTTTGCCCTGAATCACCGCGACTATCGTCTCGCCGTCGTCACGGCCCGGGCAAAGAATCTGACCGCTGCAGAGAACGTCTTCCTGCAGCGCATGGGGTTCGCCTTTTCCTTTCTCGGCAACGCCCTCAGCCGTTCCCTGCTCTACACATTTTTCGAACGGGTGGTTTTCTACAGCGGCCCCAAGCCCCCGGCCTTCACCATGCGTCCGGAATTTCGCGGCGCCTGTGTTCCCCTGAACAAGACCAACTTCAAATCTGTACTGGTTGCCACCGGCGCTATTCCCCTGATCATCGCCGGGGTCCGGGACATTTTCGGGGCTCCCCGAGGCGTTTACCGGGACGGGGGTCTCATCGATTATCACCTTGCCGGAAACTACGGAGCGAAGGGAAACGATCTGACCCTCCTGTTTCTGCACCAGGATCGCCTCATCCCCGGGTGGCTCGACAAGAGGCTTACCTCCCGGAAACCGTCCGCCGACGACTTGAAAAACACCGTCCTGGTTTATCCTTCCGATGACTTCATTGCTTCCCTGCCCTCAGGAAAGGTTCCGGATCGGGAAGATTTTGCAACCTTCGTCGATGATCCGGAAACAAGAATTGCCAACTGGCGACAAGCAGTCGCAAAAGCGGAACCGCTTGGAGAGATCTTCATGGAACTCGTGGCCAGCGGCAAGATCAAGGATGTAATCAGGCCCTTGTAAAGAGAAGCCAGATTCAATGGAAATTGACCATCAAGGGACTCTCAAAGCATTAGACGCCCTGACACGCATGATAGCCCCCTGCGTCCTGTGCCCGAGGCAATGCCGCATCGACCGGATGGCCGGTGAAAAGGGCTTCTGCGGTCTCGCCGCAGAAATAGTCGTCAGCGACGCCATGCCCCACCGCGGCGAAGAACCGCCCCTCTCCGGAACCCGCGGGGCCGGGACGATCTTCTTTTCCTCCTGCAACCTCCGCTGTCTGTACTGCCAGAATCATCAGATCAGCCGGCGGACAACAGGTCAGGTCATGGATCCGGAGGGGTTGGCCCGGGTCATGCTGAGGCTTCAGGAACTGGGATGCCACAACATCGACGCCGTCACCCCGACCCCGCAGACCCCCCTGATCATGGCGGCCCTGTTATCCGCCCGCCGTCAGGGATTGACCATCCCCTTTATTTACAACTGCGGCGGTTACGAAGCACCGGAAGTAATCCGGCTGCTGAAGGGCATGGTGGAAATCTATCTTCCCGACATGAAATACGGTCGCGATGATCTGGCTTGGCAGTTCTCCGGCGTGAAAGATTATGCCGTCCATGCCATGGCTTCCCTCAGGGAAATGACGGCGCAGGTGGGGGATGTCCTCGAAGTTGTGGACGGCGTCGCCCAGCGGGGAATACTCATCCGGCATCTCGTTCTTCCCGGCATGATCGACAATAGTTTCGCCATCCTGGAGATGATACGGCGGGGACTGTCAATACAGGTCCCCTTGAGCATCATGTCCCAGTACACACCGGCGGCGCAGGCCCAAAAACACCCCCTCCTTGGCCGGCGACTCTACCGGGAAGAGTACGAAAAGGTTGTCAATTATGCCCTGAAACTCGGTTTTGAACAGCTCTTCATTCAGCAGGTCGATGAGTGCCATCTGCTGCCCGATTTTGAAAAAGAAGCCCCTTTCAACTGGGAATAACAGAGGAATCTACCATGCCGTCATCCACTGCTAAAGTTAAAGAAGAGTATCTATTCTGGCAACTCCCCATTACTGCGCTCCTTGAACAACTGAATTCGGGCCCCGACGGACTGAGCAACACAGAGGCCTATCATTCTCCTTATCGCCAGCGCCCTTTCCGCCTTCACCGGAGACGCCGCCAGTTTCTTCATTATCAGTACCATAGTTGTCATCAGCGTGACCCTCGATTTCGTCCAAGAATACCGGGCAGGACAGGCAGCGGAACGTTTGCGCCAGTCGGTGGCAATTCGCAGCAAGGTGCTGCGGGAAGGCAAGCCTCTTGAAATACCTATCGCGGAGATGGTACCCGGAGATGTGACGCTCCTTAGCGCCGGTGACCTGGTTCCCTGCGACGGTCGAGTCCTGGCGGCAAAGGACTTCTTCGTCAACCAGGCACTGCTCACTGGTGAACCGTTCCCCGTGGAAAAGGCCCCCGGAGAATTGCCGGGAGAGGCGGAGATCCTCTCAGCCGGCAATACCGTGCTTTTGGGAACATCGGTCATCAGCGGTTCGGCCAAGGTGTTGATGTGCCGCACCGGACAGAATACGGAACTTGGCGAGATAGCCGATACCCTTCTTGCCAAGGCTCCGCCCACCGCCTTTGAACAGGGGACTCGGCATTTCGGGTTCCTCATCATGCGCATGACTATCCTCCTTGTCCTGTTTGTCCTTTTGGTCAACGCCTTCTTTCACCGCCCCTGGCTCGAATCGTTTCTGTTTGCAGTGGCCCTGGCCGTGGGGCTGACTCCGGAACTTCTCCCCATGGTAGTTTCCGTTACTCTGTCAAAGGGAGCGCTACGCATGGCGGCCAACAAAGTGATCGTCAAGCGGTTGGCCGCGATCCAAAACCTTGGGAGCATGGATGTCTTATGCACTGACAAAACCGGCACGCTGACTGAGGCCCGCATCCACCTGGAGCGCCACATGGACCCCCTGGGACGGGAAAGTCAGCGCGTTCTGGAACTGGCCTATTTTAACAGCTTTTTTGAAACCGGCGTGAAGAGCCCCCTTGATGATGCCATACTGGAGCACAAGGAAATCGCTGTGAACCGATGGCGCAAGATCGATGAAGTACCCTTCGACTTTGAGCGCCGCCGCGTTTCCGTCCTCCTGGATGATGGCAAGACGAGGCTCCTCGTCGTCAAGGGGGCGCCCGAAGATATCCTGCGTCTGTCGGTCAGCTACGAGGCGGATGGGGAGGTTAGCCTGAGTCCCTTCGATAAAGAGGCCCTCGAACGAGTCAATGCGCAATTTGAGCAGCTCAGTAAAGAGGGGTTCCGGGTGTTGGGCATCGCCTCACGGAAAGTGGGGATGGACCACCCGCATGCTGTCGTGAGCGATGAAACGGAGCTGAACTTTGCGGGCTTCGCTGCCTTCCTCGATCCACCCAAGGAGAGTGCCAAAGTGGCCTTGGCCGGACTTGCCGGCGACCGGGTCGCGGTCAAGATCATTACCGGCGACAACGAACTGGTTACCCAGCATGTTTGCGCACAACTCGGTCTCCCTGTAACAGGGATGCTCACGGGTACGGAAATCCAGCAGATGGATGACCAGGCGCTCATGGCGCGGGTGGAACAGGTGAACCTCTTCTGCCGCGTGGCGCCCGCCCAGAAAAACAGGGTCATCCTCGCCCTGAAACGGCGCGGCCATGTCGTGGGGTATCTCGGCGATGGCATCAATGACGCCCCATCACTCCATTCGGCTGATGTCGGCATTTCCGTGGATAGCGCTGTGGATGTGGCGAAGGAGGCGGCGGATATGATCCTTCTGGAGCATGACCTGGGAGTCCTCCATGCCGGTGTTCTGGAGGGACGGCGCACCTTCGGCAACATCATGAAATACATCATGATGGGGACGAGTTCCAATTTCGGCAACATGTTCAGCATGGCGGGGGCTTCTCTCTTTCTCCCCTTCCTGCCCATGCTGCCGGTGCAGATCTTGCTCAACAACCTCCTCTACGATGTATCGGAACTGCCGATTCCGCTGGATCGGGTGGACGAAGATTACCTGAGCCATCCCCGGCACTGGGACATGAACTTCATCCGCAACTTCATGCTCATTATCGGTCCGGTCAGTTCAATCTTCGATTTCCTCACTTTCTACATCATGCTGACGGTTTTTCACGCCGGAGAGGCGCTGTTCCATACCGGCTGGTTTATTGAGTCCATGGCCACGCAGGTGTTGGTAATATTCATCATTCGCACCCGTAAAAACCCCTTTAAAAGCCGTCCGAACCCGTGGCTGATCGCTTGCTCACTGACGGTGGTCGCAGTGGCCGTTCTCCTGCCGTTTACCTCGGCCGGCGTTCACCTCGGTTTTGTGGCGCCGCCGGCTTTCTTTTTCCTTGTCTTGATCGCCATGCTTATTGCTTACCTATTGGCGGTGGAATTGGTGAAACAATGGTTCTTCCGACACTATGCCGTAGAGTAAACGGGTCGGTATCATTGACATAATGCCGATTACCTTTCTTGGATTAAAAGCGAGTATAAATTCATGAATTTAGAATTAAAACAAAAGCAGTTTAATTCGGCGATGGAATTGTATGAAAACAGGAAGAGATATAAATTACTTGGCAGATTCGTTTCGATTACAAATATCTCACTGCAAATATATATTTTGTCACGAGTGCTTACGCTTGCCATAGGATTTTGGTGGCAAATAGTATCCGTAATCACAGCTTACTTAATAACGGACTTCATTAACGGCCTGGTGCATTTATACATGGATGACAATGAAAATTACGAGTCATCGGCAGGTCCATTAATTGCAAATTTTCACCTGCACCATAGAACCCCGAGGTACCAGAACAACAATTTACTTGTGGTGTATTTTAATGAAACCGGATCAAAAATATGGCTGGTTTTCTATCTAGTTGCCGTGGCTATTTTATTTCATCTGCCCAATAGCAATCCTGTCCTTCTATATACGGTGACATACATAGGCATCCTATCTTCGATAGCAGAAGTTTCACATTATCTGTGCCACAATTCTAATTTGGCAGTTGTAATGTTTCTGATACGCATCAAATTGTTACTGCCGAAACGAGAACATGCCAGACATCACCTTGGAGATAATGTGAGTTATGCCTTTTTGAACGGCGTAACCAATCCGCTGGTGGATTTTATTGCCAGGATGTTTTTTACCGGATATAAAAACAAAACCGACCTGCATTATGCCAAATATTCAGGGTCAAACATGCCGCGACGTTAAACAGTAGGATCAATCAATGCAATCGCTGTTGTTGGGCATCACAAAATATTCTTACTTCGAAATTTTCATTGCTCTGGGACTTGGTATCTTAGGTTTGCCTATACCTGATGAGACAGTGATGGCATATGCAGGTTTTTTGGTTTTTCAAGGTAAAATGAACTATCTTTATACCATCATGGTTGCCTTTATGGGAACTTCATGCGGCATTACGATTGGGTATGGCCTTGGCAGGACATTTGGCAACCCGTTTATAAAAAGATATGCATCTAAGATGCACGTGAATCCAGATGACATTCAAGATGCAGAAAATTTCTATAATAGATATGGAAAATTCGCATTATTAATAGCTTACTTTATCCCAGGAGTAAGACATTTGACGGCAATTTTTGCAGGCACTTCCCTTATGCCCTACCGTACATTCGCACTGTTTGCCTATACCGGTGGTTTTTTATGGACGATTACTCTGGTGAGTCTTGGTTATTTCCTGGGTGAGAAATGGCACCATGTCTATACGTACTCACACCGCTTCATAATTCCTTTGGTTCTATTGTCAATTATCGTTTTATCTATTGGTATTTACTGGAAAACAGTGAAAGTAAAAAAGGAATAAAGACATCAAACAACTTCAGTAAATCAGATAGAAAAATGCCGTCATGAAAAATCTTTGATCATAAGGGTCATTACCGGCAAGATTCGGCAGTGATTCTTTTAAACAACAATCGGAAGGTCGGTCTGAGATTATAGCTTTCCTGACTGGGAATAGGCAAGGAAGCAGAAAGGGCACTGGGTTAGGCAAGACAAAGGGGGCGAGCGCTGATCAATGTCAGATTCCACCCCCTTTCGGCGGAAATATTATCAGCTACGTGCTCCCGGAAAATCAGGCAGTGGGGGGAATGAAGGTTCGCAAAAATTCATAGTGAGCAGTCGCCTGTTCTTTCATGGCTTCCTGACAGGTATTGAAGACTTCCTTATTTGATTCCATACAGGTCTCCCATACCTTCTTTACATCTCCGGAACGGCTTGCCTCACCGATTTTCCCTAACTGGTCGATCCAGGTCCGACACATATTCATGCCGTGTTGCTGCTGCATCTTCATCATTTGCATAAACGGCTCCATCGCTTTGTTTGAAGAAGTAAAGGCCGGCATATTATTCAACATTCCCATCATCATTTCGGGCCATTTCGCCCACTGTTTTTTTATTGTTTCTTCCACCATTGGTTTGCCTCCTTTCGTGTTATGAACTTCGTCTTTTTGTGCTGTGATCTGTGAACTATCCTTTGCATTGACGCTTGTTTCCGTTAAAATTGTTGCTGCTCTTTCGCCTATCTTTTTCTTTGCCTTCATCTTTTTTTCTTCCGCCATTGGTTTATCTCCTTTGTTTCCGTTTCATTTCCTAGTGTAGGAAATGAACTTGGTATGCTATACCTTCATTGTATATGTTGCAATACGGAATTATTCCATGTTTTATACGGGGTAAATACTGCGATTGCTTTTAAGCTGTCAGATCACAAAGCAGGAAGGACGGTGATAAAATATTGTTCATTCTGGACTTCCTTAGAAGAGGAAGCTATAAATTTATGTTTTTTTTGCTGCCGATTATCTTCCGATTTGTTGCTGAATAAGAGTTTCTTAGTAGATTTACCATTGCTGTTCACGAGCAATTTAAATTGATCCAAGTAAACGCTAGCAGCGTGGACATGTGCGGACAAAATAAAAAGGCTCCAAAAACGCTGGAGCCCTTGTTATTATTTGGCTGGGAGACAAGGATTTGAACCTTGATTCACGGAGTCAGAGTCCGTTGTCCTACCATTGAACGATCTCCCAGTAAAGAACGACCAGATGACTTGTCCCCTAAGGCATTCCGTATCAGAACCTGTCTCAGGGCGGGGGGGACTATAGTGCGATCGCTCTTTTATGTCAACCCATTTTTTTAAAACCTATATCGCTTTGCGCCAGGCCAAGCGCGTCTCCAACCAGCGGGACAGGGAGGTAAAGGCAAAGCAGATCACGAAATAGATACAGGCAATAAAGAAAAAGATTTACTGGTGAAAGTCAATTTTTTTCGCCTTGAAATTCCGCCTTCGATGTAGTACCGATGTTTTGCGTAGCTTTTAGCAATTGCATCGCCGTATCATAAAATAATCCTTTTCGCTGGCGTTCATGAATGACAGCGTCGCAAAGAAACTCGCGAGGTTCCCATGAATAAAACACCTCTGTATAACCGCCATGTCGCCTTGGGCGCCCGGATCATAGATTTCGGCGGCTGGGCCATGCCGGTTCAGTACACCAATGTGATTGAGGAACATCTCACTACGCGCAGCGCCGCCGGTCTTTTCGATATCTGCCATATGGGAGAGATCGATGTCAGAGGAGAAGGGGCGTTTGATTTTCTACAGCATGTTTTATCGAGGAATATTGACGGTCAACAGATCGGGCAGATGAAGCTGAGCGTCCTGGCCAACGAGGAAGGGGGCATCATGGACGACCTGACCGTTTATCTCCTGGATGAGAACCACTACCGCCTCGTCACCAACGCCACCACGAAGGACAAGGATTATGCCTGGCTTCTGAAAGTTAAGGAACAAAAAGGCTTTTCGCAGATCGAAATAACGGATGAAACCGATGGCATAGGCAAACTGGATCTCCAGGGGCCGCGGTCAGAGGACATCCTGCAACAGATCGTGCCCGCCAATCTTCATCAAATGAAGTATTATCATTTCATCCAGACGAAGGTTCTCAATATTCCTGCCGTTGTCTCCAGAAGTGGCTACACGGGGGAAGATGGTTTTGAAATCTATGCCCCTCATGACCGGATTGGTGAAATCTGGGACCGGCTCCTCCAGGCGGGAGTCGACTATGGTCTGAAGCCCATCGGCCTGGGGGCACGGGACACCCTGCGTCTCGAATCGGGGATGATGCTCTATGGCAATGACATGGACGAAACGGTCACGCCCTATGAAGTCGTTTACGGCTGGATCGTCAATCTGGGAAAGGATTTTGTCGGCCGGGACGCCCTGGACAAACAGTTTTCTGAGGGAGTGAAACGGAAGCTTGTCGGTTTTACCATGTGGGAGCGGGGAATCGCCCGGCATGGCTACAAGGTCTTCAAGGACGGCAAGGAGGTAGGCATTGTCACCTCGGGAACCCATTCCCCCACCCTCGAAAAGGCCATCGGTCTGGCCTTCGTTCCGGTGGAGCTGTCAAAGCCGGGAACCACCTTCGATATCCAGATCCGGAATCATTTTACCGCCGCCCAGGTTGTATCCATGCCTTTCTACAAAAAGGAAAAACAGTATGTCTTTTTCAATACATTTATCTGAGACGAAAGGGAGAAAATTATGTCAAAAGTCAATCCGACGGACAGAAGATACACCCGAGAGCATGAATGGGTCATAGACAACGGCGATGAAACCGCTACCATCGGCATTACCGATCATGCCCAAGAGTTGCTCACGGACATCGTATTTGTGGAACTTCCGGAAATCGGAAGGCAAGTAAAACAACTTGAGGCCGTAGCCGTTGTGGAGTCCGTCAAGTCCGTCTCCGACGTCTATTCTCCTGTGACCGGGGAAGTCATCGAAGCCAACCAGAAATTGGAGCAAAGCCCGGAGCTGATCAATCAGGATCCCTACGGGAAAGGGTGGATTGCCAAACTCAAAATGGAACACCCGGAAGAGCTGCAAACCCTGTTGGATGCTTCGGGATATGAAGCCTTTATCGCCACCGAGCAGCATTAAATTGGGATATACGGGCAAGACAGGGCAGGCTTTCAAGTCTGCTGAAGATCTGACGATTCAATTGTTTAAGGGATAAGACCATGGACTATGTGCCCCATACCCCGGCAGACGAGCAGCGGATGATGCAGGCCATCGGGATTGCCTCCCTCGATGACCTCTTTACGGACATACCTTCCCGTTTCCTCCTCAAAAAGGCCTTGGCCCTGCCCCCCGGCGTCTCGGAAATGGAACTCACCGGTCTCATGGAAGATCTCAGCGATAAGAACAAGCTCCCGGCGATGACTCTCATGGGCGCCGGAGCATACCGGCACTGGATTCCTTCCGTGGTAGGACACATCATCTCCCGGTCGGAGTTCTACACGGCCTACACCCCCTATCAGGCCGAGATCAGCCAGGGCATCCTTCAGGCCATCTATGAATACCAGACCATGATTGCCCGGCTGACGGGAATGCAGGTCGCCAACGCCTCCATGTACGACGGGGCCACGGCGATGGCTGAAGCGGCGGTACTGGCCGCCAAGACCCTGAACCGCAAGAAGCTGGTTATGGCAAACTCGGTTCATCCCGAGTACCGCCAGGTCGTCCGGACCTACGCCTGGGCCAACGGGTATGAGGTCGTCGAAACCCCTTTCGCGGGAACAGGACAATTGGACATGGACAACCTCCGCCAAGCCGTTGATAAGGACACCGCCGCTGTTCTGATCCAGAGCCCCAACTTTTTCGGCGTCGTGGAAAATATTGCCCCCGTGGCAGCTGCGACCCGCGAGCAAGGGGCCTTCCTCGTTTCCGGTTTTACGGAGGCAACCTCCCTGGGGATACTGAAGCCCGCCGGGGAACTGGGAGTCGATTTTGTCGTCGGTGAAGGTCAGGCCTTCGGCAATCCCCTGAATTACGGCGGTCCCTATCTGGGCATCTTTGCGAGTACCGATAAATTCCTCAGAAAAATACCGGGGCGTCTCGCCGGGGCCACAGTGGACAAGGAAGGAAACAGGGGTTTCGTCCTGACCCTCCAGACGCGGGAACAGCATATTCGACGGGAACGGGCCACCTCCAACATCTGCACCAACGAGGCCCTCTGCGCCCTCGCCGCCGCCGTCTATCTGGTCAGCCTGGGGAAAAATCTCAAGACAATTGCAGAATTAAATGTTCAGAAAGCCCAATACCTGCGCTCCCGACTGCTCGCCCTACCGGGCTTCTCACCGGCATTATCCGGTCCTGTTTACAATGAATTCGCCGTCCGCTGCCCCGATTCGGTCTCCATAAATCAAAAACTCCAGGACGCAGGCATCATCGGCGGCTACGAACTTGGCCGCGATTATCCGGAATTTCAGGATTGCCTGCTTCTTTGCGCTACAGAGATGCTATCAAGAGACGACATAGACAAAGTTGTAACGATTATAAGTGGATAAGAAATTGGCAAGACACACAAGCATAGGCAATAATATTTTGCAACTTCAAGGAGACAACACATGGAAGAAAAGAAAGACTCGAAAAAGCTGTCCATGACCAGCACTAAACAGGAAATGCTCGACTCCTACAATTCACTCCTAAAGCAGCTTCAGGAAAAACAATCCGGGGAATTAAAACCGGAGAAGAAGATTGAGGAAAAGAAAACTAAGGAAACCGTACAAATAGCCGAATCACTGACATCGGAAGGTGTTTCCCGGGAAATCAATAACCTCAAGATCGACGTGGGCAAGATGCTGACCCAGATAGCCGACCGCCTCGACGGCGAGGTCAACAAGTTTCTGGCTGTCCAGCAGGCCATCGCGGCCAAAGAAAAGGAGATTCAGGAACTCTATGAAATTGAGAAAGCCGCCGCAACCCTGGCTGCCCTAATCGAGGCCCAGAACGCGAGACGAACCGAATTCGATGCGGAAATGGCGAAAAAGAAGGACGATCTGAAAGAAGAGATCGAAGGGACGAGGGACGAGTGGCTCAAGGAAAAGGAAGAACACGATGCCGCAGTGAAAGAGCGGGACGTTGCTGAAAAGAAACGCCAGGCCAGGGAGAAGGAGGAATTCGATTACGCCTTCAAACGGGAGCAGCAATTAGCAAAGGATCGTTTCGAGTATGAAAACGCCAAACTCGACAAGGATATCAAGACTAAACGGGAACAGGCCGATCGGGAGTTGCAGGTGAGAGAACAGGCGATTGCCGAAAGGGAGGAAGAACTTGCCGAGCTGAGAAAACGGGCTACAGCCTTCCCCAAGGAACTGGAAACGGCGGTGACCAAGGCTGTCAAGGAAACATCGGATCGGATCACCGCAGAAGCGAAAAGCAGAGAAGAATTATTGAAAAAAGAATTCGAGGGGGACCGGAACGTCCTCAAGACCCGCGTCGAGGCATTGGATAAAACCGTCAAGGAGCAGAACGAGTACAGCGCCAAGGTGTCCCAGCAACTGGAGGCGGCATACCAGAAGGTCCAGGATATTGCGGTAAAAACCGTAGAAGGGGCCTCAGACGCGAAGTCCCTCGCCAATTTGCAGCAATTTCTTGGGGATCAGATGCGGAAACAAGGACAGGACAAGTAAATCGGAAATTAAGCGATTCCGGAAATATTCCGGAGCGGGTATAAACAAATGAGTGTTTTTTTTGTAAAAGAGAGTTTCCCGGAGGTAGCCGAGAAAATCATCCTCATCGGTTCCATGATTTTGAGAGGCGACGCCTTGAACATACTGCGCACTTTGCCCTCCGCATCTGTCCAATGCGTTGTAACCTCGCCGCCATATTGGGGTCTGCGCGATTACAATATTGAGGGGCAGATTGGCTTGGAACCGACGTTGCCCCAATTTATTAACCGCCTCGTCGCCATCTTTAACGAAGTCAAACGGGTGCTTAAAGACGACGGCCTGCTTTGGCTGAACATCGGAGACAGCTATACAAGCGGGAATCGCGGTTGGCGGGCTCCCGACAAAAAAAATCCGGCCCGGGCCATGAATGTTAGACCGGATACCCCGGAAGGACTTAAACCGAAAGACCTCATTGGCGTACCCTGGCGGCTGGCATTTGCCCTCCAGCAGGATGGTTGGTACCTCAGAAGCGATATCATCTGGAATAAGCCAAACGCTATGCCCGAAAGTGTTAAAGATCGCCCCACAAGGGCCCATGAATATATCTTTCTCATGTCAAAATCCGAGAAATATTACTATAACTACGAATCGGTCATGGAAATAAACGGCGGCTCCCGAAGAAACAGGCGCACCGTTTGGGATATTTGTACCCAACCTTTCCCGGAAGCTCATTTTGCTACCTTTCCTTCGGAATTGGTTGATCCATGCATTCTCGCGGGCAGCAAACCCGGAGACTACGTCCTGGACCCATTTTTTGGGTCCGGCACGATTGGTATGGTCTGCCAGAAGCGACAACGGAAGTATATAGGTATTGAGCTTCATCCTGATTATTTCTTGATGGCAGTCAATCGATTATCGGCAAATGAAAAACAGATGGATCTACTTGAGGTTGCGCAATCATGAAGGACAGTATCAAAATACCGTTGCCGCAGATGCAGATAGATTTTTCCATCGTCCTTGCCGAGATACGGAAGGAATATCTGCAGGACGCCCTTAGAGAAACCGTTGCCGGCATGGATATTGAAATTTTAGACAAAGAATTGTCTCTTTATGTTCCCAAGGCTGATCTCGCCGCCATAGCGGCGCGGGGCATGAGAGCGGAGCTGATCTTCCCGGTTCCCTGCTTGCTAAGCAAAAACCCCAAACTCCTTGGGTATTATCGACTTCTTTTAGGTTTCAGTCAGAAAGCCTTTTACAGCTCAGAGTCGGGAGTATTACCTTTTAAGAGCATGGAAGCGCGAGGCATGATCAGCAAAGCAAATGAACCGCTCCTCATTTATCTTTGCAAGGCTTTATCAGAATGCGCATCGGCACTCGTCAAAGGAATAGGATTGGATCGCCTTACCAAAGACCTTCTTGATGATCTGACCCTACTAACGTTAGGACCGCAATTACGAGGCGGGGCCAACGTAAAAAAAGGAACCGCCGGCGTCTTTACCATTTTCCACACCATTCATAAAATTGTTGCAAACCATGTGAAAGAATCGAACCTACAGCGCATCATTATCAGCAATGCCGCCGGTCGGGATGTCTTGATCGAATTTGCCCCTGATCCCGACATCGTAATTCGAGAAATCATGGCCAAGGATAATTATAGAAATGTCATTGCCATCGAGATCAAGGGAGGAACCGATTTTTCCAACATTCACAATCGACTCGGCGAAGCGGAAAAAAGCCACCAAAAAGCCCGCCAAGCAGGTTTCGTGGAATGCTGGACCATTGTCAATGTGGAAAAATTCGATGAAAGTATGGCACACAGAGAATCACCAACGACGAATCGTTTTTATCGCATTTCCCACCTCTCCCTGGAATTAGGCAACGAATATGAAGACTTCAGAAATCGGATTGTGGCGTTGACGGGCATCCCTGATCGGTGACGGCGAATTCATGAAAAGAAGGTATTTGAAACGATGAAAAGCGTGGATATTAAAGGCACAAAGCTATTCAAGCAGGGAGGTAAATGAAATGGGATTCATCAATCTTGATAATATCGCCGGAAGAGAAATAGTTCCCGGGTTTACCGCCCGGTTCGTCCATTCTGAAAACATGACTTTTTCCTACTGGCAGGTAAAAGCGGGGGCTGTTTTGCCGGAACACAGCCATCCCCATGAACAGGTTGCCAATCTCATCACGGGAAGATTCGAGATGACCGTCGCTGAAGAAACGAGAATAATTGAACCGGGAATGGTCGCCGTTATTCCCCCGGAGACAAAGCACCGTGGCCGGGCCTTGACGGATTGTTATATTCTGGATGTGTTTTATCCGATCCGCGAGGACTATCGCTGACGGCTAAGAAGGAGAGCTAACTTATGGAATTGATATTCGAAAAGAGCAGGCCGGGCCGCATGTCAGGTAGCATTCCCGGCAGCGATGTCCCCGCCGCACCCATTGAAGAGGTCATCCCCCGGGAGCTGCTCCGCGAGGAACTGGACCTTCCCGAAGTGGCGGAAGTAGACCTGATTCGTCATTATACAGCTCTGTCCAGGCGGAACTTCGGCGTCGATGTGGGCTTCTATCCCCTCGGTTCCTGTACGATGAAATACAACCCGAAAATCAACGAGGATATAGCGAAACTCCCCGGCTTCACCGGTCTGCATCC
>JAPLJZ010000033.1 GCA_026388335.1 Deltaproteobacteria bacterium | reverse complement strand
GATAATCTTCTGTAGTACATTGCTGACGAAACCATGGACCCCATAACTGCCGTCATCGGTGGTCACGATCAGTTCATTGCTCGCTGCTTTCATTTCTTCTTCCAGGATAATCAGGGACTGGGTCCGGGCGCCGATGATGGATGTTACCCGGTTGCCGGCTTCCTTGAGGGCTTTCGTAATGGGATAGATGACGCCCACTCCCACCCCGCCGCCGATACAGACGACATGACCGAAGTTTTCTACTTCCGTCGGGTTGCCGAGGGGGCCCTGGACATCCTGAATTTCAGCACCGACCTTCAGCGCCGCCATCAGCGCCGTCGTCTTGCCCACAATCTGGAAAATGATGGTGATGGTTCCCTGCTCCCCATTCGAATCAACGATGGTCAGAGGGATCCGCTCCCCCTGCTCGTTAACCTTGAGGATTACGAACTGGCCGGCCTTACGCTTCCTGGCAATCTCCGGCGCTAAAATGTCCATCCGGACGACGCTGTCTGACAGGTTTTTTTTGCTGACAATGCTACTCAATGTGCCCCTCTCCTTACCTCACTCATTAATTGAAGAATAAACATCATTATTAACACCTTACAAACGAAGAGGGAGCCCTGGGGCTCCCTGCTAGCTTGCATACTTTATCGACGGTCAGCAGTTCCCTTCCGTTAGTATTCCTTCGTCAGTTTGTCGAGCTCGGCCAGGGAGAAAACGGGACCGTCCTTGCATACATACTTGCTGCCCACATTGCAACGGCCGCACTTGCCGATGCCGCACTTCATCCTCATTTCCAGGGAGGTGATAATGTTTTCCTTGGAAAAGCCCAGATCAAAGAAAACGGGGAGGGTGAAGCGAATCATGATGGGGGGACCGCAGATGACCGTTACGGCATTTTCGGAACTGGGGGCGACTTCCCTGCATACGGTCGGGACAAATCCTTCCCGACCCTTCCAGGTGGAGTCCCCTTTATCGACGGTCACATTGAGATCGATATCGTCCCGCTGGCCCCATGCCTCCAGTTCCTCCTTATAAATAAGGAGGCCCGGATTTCTGGCCCCGTAAACAACGGTAATCTTTCCAAAGCGCTTGCGATTGTCACCGTAGATCATATAATTGATCAGGGAGCGGAGGGTCGTAAAGGCAAACCCACCGCCGACGATAACGATATTTTTCCCTTCCAGGAATTCGATGGGCCAGGAATTACCCATGGGCCCCCGCAGCCCCATTCTTGTTCCTTCTTCCATTTCATGGAGGGCCGATGTCACGACACCCGCCTTCTGCACGGTGAACTCAACGTAACCGGGCTGGGTTGGCGACGAAGCGATACCAATAGGCGACTCCCCCTTCCCGAAGATCGACAACTCACCGAACTGACCGGGGATATATTTGAATTTCTCCTCGTCTTCCTTGTTCACGAAGGCGAAACGAAAGGTCTTGATGTCCTTTGTATCCACCTCGGTGACAATTTTTATGACCTCGACAGGATAGGGTATGTAAGGGTTTTGCATGACGTTCTCCCAGCTCTATAGTTTCGAAATGTCTTCGACGATCTTCCGGATGTCGATATTGACAGGGCAATACATGACACAGCGGCCGCACCCCACGCAGGCGATGGCATTAAAATTGTCCACGTAATACTTGAACTTATGCATGGCCCGCTGGCGCCAGCGCTCCTTTTGCGACGGCCTGGGGTTGTGCCCGGAGGTTTCCTTGGTAAAAGTGGGGAACATGCAGGAATCCCAGTTCCGCAGGCGACGGCCGTCGCCGTATTTCATCTCGTCGCTGATATCAAAGCAGTGGCAGGTGGGGCAAAGGTAGGTGCACGTTCCACAGGCCAGGCATTTCTGATGAATGGTGTTCCAGAAGGGATGCTCAAAGTTGACATCGAGGATGGGCTTGATGGCCTTGGCCGGGATCTGTACCTTGATTTCTTTCTCCGCCTGGGCGGCGATGGCCTCCTTTTTCTGATCAGCAGCGGCATCAGCCTTCACATCGCCAAAATATTTAAGCAGCTTTTCGCCCTTGGCAGTGATGATTTCGGCCAGATAGTCGCTTCCCAAGTCGACAAGGAGGATATCCGCCCCTGCCGAGGATACGGGATTTCCATCCACGGAGGTACAGAAACAGGTGGCATAGGGCGGATGGGCGCAGGCCAGGGAAACGATAGTCGTCTTCTGACGCTTATCGATATAATAAGGATCCTTGTATTTCTCTTGATCAAAGAGCATATCCAGCAGGACAAAGCTTCGCGCATCACAGGGACGGACGCCGAAAAGGACCGCCTCGCCGGCCTCCTTTTCACCTCCCGAAAATTCCATCCCCTTCGTTGTCCGGGTATAACGGAGCATCACTTCCGTCCGGGGAAAGAAAAAGTTCTTCGGAGCGTTCTTGCTGTTGGCTAATGTAACGAGCGGCTCGTCCCCTTTTTCCAGGACCTTGAAGAGGACATTGTCTTCCACCTTCACCGGGGCATAGACCGTCGTATCTGCTGCGATCTTACCGATGATCCCTGTCAGGGCGTCTTTTTTGATCAACCGTTTTTCCATATCGTCCTTCAGTATTCGAATAATGAGTTATATGATTAAACGAGCCCGAGACTGCTTACCAGCGGCACGGGATCCACATTGTGCAGTTTAAACCACGTTGCTGTTCCCTGAAGACCAAGGGCCAGCGCCACCAACTCCGTGAAATAAAATACCGGCAACCGCAGGTTCTCACTGGCTCTAGCATCAAGATTTGTCATACAGACGGGACAGGCCGTTACGACACAATTGGCCCCCGCCTCTCTGGCCATGGTCATCAACTTGTCCACCAGTTTGCCTACGATGTCCGTCCGGCTGATGGTAAGGCTGCCGCCGCAACAGTCCGTCTTGTATGACCAGGGTTTTACATCCGCCCCCAGGGTCTTCAGGATATCGTCGAGCATGTAGGGGTTTTCATATTTCTCGAACTGGCACACCTCCGGCGGCCTTACCAACAGGCACCCATAGTAGGATACCGGCTTCAACCCTCCGAGTTTCTTCGTGACCTTTTCGGCCAGGGTGTCCAAGCCGATATCGTTATAAAGGATGTCAATGGGATTTTTGACCTCCAGTCCCCCTGTATATTTCTGACCGACGATGCCCTCCACTTCCTTCTTGAGGGCCTGATCATGATCCAGATGGTGCTGGGCCATCTTGAAGCGGTTGAAACAGGCGGCGCAGGGAACCATGACCTCTTTCGCCTCGCCTTTTTCGGCAATCATGAGATTGCGGGCGGGCAGGGCCACGGACAGCTTGAAATTCGTGGAATGGGCCGAGGTGGCGCCGCAGCAGGACCAGTCTTCGAGCTCTTTCAGTTCGATCCCCAAGGCGCGGCTCATGGCCTTGACGGACTGATCGTACTCCTTTGCCGTGCCATGGAGGGAACATCCCGGATAATATGAAACTTTCAACACTTGCCTCCTTAATGTCGCTTACCGCGTCATGGGTTCTTCGTTTTGTCGAATATCTTCCGGATGGTATCGATATCTCTGGTCTTGGGTGAGTTCAGGGACAGCTTCCCCTTCATGAACATGGAGATGCCCATCCCCATATCGGAGAAGAGATCCCCGGATTTGAGCTTATAGTCAACCATCATAAACGGTTCATTAATCCGGCCGCGGGATTTGATGCTGGCAAGGAACGCCTGATGGAAAGAGAGGACGTTCTTTTCCTTCGCCCCGCCGCCTGCGGCGATGGCCATTTCCCGGAGGACGTCCATCATGCGGGCGATGTCCACTTCATTGGGACAGCGGGTGATGCAGGTTTCACAGGATGCACAGAGCCAGATGGTGGAACTGCCCAAGACATCCTTTTTCATTCCCATCTGGATCATCTTGACGACCTTGTTGGGATTGTATTCCATGGCAAAGGCCAGGGGACATCCGGCGGTGCATTTCCGGCAATGGTAGCATCTCTGAATGGCTACACCGTTGATCTTCTCATTGACTTCTTCAAGAAAGGTCTTCATGTTGACTCCGTTCACCGTCCGGTCATCCTCGGTCAGGGGCAGACATCCGTAGGATTTGACCGGGATCTTTTTTCCAGTCATGCTTATGGGTTAAAGGTAAAATCTTCCTTATCGTGTTCATTGAATCTGGACAGCGGCGGTGCATCTTCCATTGATGATCCGGCCCTGTTCTCGAAGAGCTCAAAGACATCCTTATCAATCTTTTTGAGGAATTTCCTCAGATCCACGCCCATGGGACATACGGAGCTACAGGACCCGCAATCCACGCAGCGGCCCACCATATGAAACAACCTCATTAACTGAAAAACCTGGGTATCGGTCGTATCCTCGCCAAGACCAACCCACTGGGGCTGGCTCTGCTCGACGAAACAGGTCTTGCAATAGCAGGAGGGGCAAGCCTGTCGGCAGGCGTAACAGCGAATGCACTTGTCCATCTCTTTGGTAAAATAGGCCCATCTCTCCTCAGTCGGCAGGTTTTCAAAGGCCTCGATCTCCACATATTCCTGATCCGGATTCATGGGCGGGGCCTGCTCGCCGATCATCACGTCCGACAGGATGGGATTATTGAACCGGCAGGTCAGGCAATTTCCGGCCAGGGCATCCTTGATGGTGATCTTCTTTTCACCAACGGTTGTCTTGACGACCAGTTGGTCTCCCTCCCGGGCGCCTTCCTGGATATCCTCTCCGTTGACAAGCGCGGAAAGCCGCTTACGGTCCACATAACCGGTACAGGGGACACCGATGATGACGACTTCATCCCGGCCATACTGACGCTCCTGAAGGTGCAGGATAATAGATCTGGTCGTGCAGCCTCTCGCTACTACACCGACGACTTTTTTCTTGCGGTCTTCAGGCTTGACCCGCTTCTGTGACTCCCGGTGCTGGGAGACCAGGTCATGGACAAACTTTGCCAGATTCTGGGTACAAAAGGCGTTCCATACGAGTTTTTCCGCATCCTCCGGATTCGTGATGAAGCAGGGCGTCGCCGTCAGGGGAAGCGTACCTGTCTCATAACCTATCAGGACATCCACCCTCTTTTCTTCCAGGAGCCTTTTTGCCTCTTCCCTCAGCTTTTTGTCGATGTTTTCCACTTTATATGAATCCTCAAAATATTATTGGGAACAGATATATAATCTGTCCCTGGTCTTGTCCTTACAGCTTCTTAACAAGTTTTGCCGCCGGTCCCAAGGCGCGGACCTTGGCGGTTACGCCCTTGATGACATTGGCAAAACGCTCTCCCTCCGAGGCGGAAATCCAGGTAAAGATCGTCCGGTCTCCTTCCAAGCCGATGTAGTTCAGGAATCTTTTCAACGTCGCAAACTTGCGGCGCGCCACCAGATTCCCCGAAATATAGTGGCATTCACCGGGGTGTCAACCGGAAACCAGAACGCCGTCGGCTCCCGTCTGCAGGGCTTTCACGATGTAAAAAGGGTTGATCCTTCCCGTGCAGGGAACGCGAATAATGCGCACATTCGGCGGATACTGAATCCTGCTGATACCAGCCAGATCGGCTCCCGCGTAAGTACACCAGTTGCAGACGATGGCAACGATTTTTGGTACCCATTCTTTGTTTGCTAAATTTTCAGCCATATATTCTCCTTCTAGTGGCAATGCTGCTTTATCGGCCGTTGACCTTAGTTTATATATTATATATCTGTTCCAGCTCTTCTTCGTTGGTGAAACCATTGAGATCCACGGCGTTCATCCGGCACGAGGCTGTACAGACTCCGCATCCCTTGCAGAGAACGGTGTTCACTTCCGCGCAGGCTTCCGCAATGTTCACGGAGATGGCGCTGAAGGGACAGTTCTCTTCGCAGAGGCCGCAGGCCGCACATCTTTCCTTGTTTACATAGGCGGTTTTTCCTTCCGCTTCGATAAAATCCTTCGTCAGGATGGTGCAGGCCCGGGAGACCGCCGCGTTGGCCTGGACGATGGAATCATCACTGAGCTTCGGCGCATGGGACATGCCGCACATAAATACACCGTCCGTAGCGAAATCCACGGGGCGCAACTTCACGTGGGCCTCGAGGAAGAAACCGTCCTGGTTCGTCGGGACCTTGAGCATTTGGCCGATCTCGGCATTTTCCGGGTTGGGGACCGTACCGACGCTGAGAGCCAGAAGGTCGGTCTTGAATTCCACCGGGGCATTCATGATGGGATCAAAAATCCGAATGGAAAGCTTGCCCCCCTCCTGGATAACTTCCGGCTTCCGGTCTTCATCATAGCGGATGAACTTGACATTCAATTCCCTGGCCTTCTTGTAGAAATCTTCCTTGAGACCAAAGGTACGGATGTCGCGATAGATGATGGTTACATCCTTGGCAGGGTCCATCTCTTTGAGTTTCAAGGCGTTTTTCATGGCCTCGGAGCAGCAGTAACGGCTACAGTAGGGCCGCTCGGGAATCCGGGAGCCCACGCATTGGATCATGGTGATGGAATTGGCCTTGGCAGCCCGGTCGTCTTTTTCGGCGATGAGCTTTTCCAGTTCCCGCTGGGTGATCACCTGGGAAGACTGGCCGTGGAGGTATTCCTTCGTATCGAATTCATAGCCGCCAGCGGCGACGATGACAACGCCGTGCTCAAATTGTTCGTCCCCATCCTTCGTGGCAATCGTAGTTTTGTAATTGCCGATAAAACCTTCGATCTTTTTGATCGTCGCGGCGGTATAGGCGTGGATGAGCTTGCTGGCCTTCACTTTTTCCAGGAGGCCGCTCAGGTGCTTGCGGGTATCCAGACCTTCGAGAGTAAAATAGAGATGGCGATAATTACCACCGAGTACCGGTTCCTTTTCAACGATGTAGGATTCATACCCCTGATCCGCCAGGGACAGGGCCGCTGTAATTCCGGCCAGGCCGCCGCCGATGATCATGGTGGCATGGTTGACCGTCAACTGACCCGGTTTCAGTGGTTTGAGGAACTGGGCCTTGGCGACGGCCATGCGGACGAGATCCTTGGCCTTTTCGGTGGCCTCGAGGGGCTCGTGCATATGCACCCAGGAATTCTGGTCCCGGATATTGGCCATCTCGAAGAGATAGCGGTTGAGCCCCGCCTTTTCGCAGTTTTCCTGGAAGAGGCCTTCGTGGGTCCGGGGGGAACAGGAGGCAACAACGACACGAGTCAGGTTCTGTTCCTTGATCACCTCGCCCATCTTCACCGCCGTATCCTGGGAACAGGTAAAGAGGTTGTCCGTGGCAAAGACAACATTGGGTAGGGTTTTGCAATATTCAACCACTTCGGGGACGTTTACAACGCCGCCGATATTGATGCCGCAGTGACAGACAAAGACGCCGGTCCGCGGACCGAGGCCCCGGAGGTCCGACTCGAGAGGCAAGTCTTCTTCTTTGGTCATCGTCCCCCGCCGTGTCGCCAAGATACCCGAGGCGCAAGCGGCGGCGCTGCTGGCCTCCATGACGGTCTCAGGGATATCCTTGGGTCCGCCAAAGGCGCCGCAGACAAAGACGCCGTCCCGGGAGGTCTCGACGGGATTCTCCATGGCTGTCTTGCAGAAACCATGTTCCTCGAGGTCGATGCCCAGCGCCCCCGCCAGTTTGCCGGCTTCCTTGGGCGGGCAAAGCCCTACGGACAGGACCACCATGTCGAATTCTTCCTCGATGAGGCTCCCGTCTTCCTGGACGTATTTGAGCAACAGGTTCTTCGATTGCTGGAGTTCTTTAATTGTCGAGGGCATGGAGCGGACATACCGGATGCCGTATTCGTCTTTAGCCCGGTTGACAAAGCGGTCGAAGTCCTTGCCGTGGGCGCGGATGTCCATGAAGAAAATGGTCGGTTCCAGTCCCTTGGCGTGTTCCTTGCCGATGATGGCCTCCTTGGTGGCATACATGCAGCATACGGAGGAACACCAACTATTGCCGCAGGAGGTGTCCCGGGAGCCGACACACTGGATGAAGGCAAGTTTTTTCGGCTCCTTACCGTCGGAGATCCGCTGGACATGACCGAAATAGGGGCCCGATGCGGACAGGATGCGCTCGAACTGGATACTCGTGACAACGTTCTTATAGAGGCCGAAACCGTATTCACCGCGAAGGCCGGCGTCAAAGACTTCAAAACCGGGGGCGGCAATGACGGCCCCAACTTCGATGATTTCTTCCTCGAAGGTATCATCATGAATGACAGCCTTGGCGATACAGGCATCGACGCACTGGTAACACTCGGAACAGATCCCGCAGGCCAGACAGCGCTTCGCCTCGGCCACGGCTTCTTCCTCGCTGAAACCGACGCCGACTTCTTGGAAGTTCGTCCTGCGCATTTCCGGTTTCAGGTGGGGGTACTTGGCCCTGGCAACCTTTTCGACCTTGGAAACGTCTGCTTTATCCGCCAGGTCTTTGGTCCAGTCCTTCTCCCGACCGGCCTTCACATCCTCGCCCTTCAGGTAACGGTCGATGGAGACCGCCGCTTCCTTTCCGGCATAGACGGCCTTGACGACGGTCTGGGGACCTGTAACAACATCGCCGCCGGCAAAAACGCCGGGAACATTCGAGGCAAAGGTTACGGGATCGACATCGAAATTTTTCCATTTACTGATGGCAATGCCACTCTCCTTGGGAACGAAATCGAGATCCGCCTCCTGGCCGATGGCCGGAATCAGGGCGTCGCAGGGAACGATGAATTCCGACCCCTTGATCTCCACGGGGCGGCGGCGGCCGCTGGCGTCGGGCTCGCCGAGTTCCATGCGCGTACATTCCACGCCTGTGACCTTTCCGTTCTCACCGACGACGCGCTTGGGGGCGGCAAGGAATTCCATCTTGATGCCCTCTTCCAGGGCCTCTTCTATCTCCTCGGGAGCGGCGGGCATTTCGGCCCGGGAACGGCGATAGAGGATGAAGACGTCTTTGGAACCGGTGCGGACGGCCGTTCTTACGGCGTCCATGGCGACGTTCCCACCGCCCACGACGGCGACCTTGTCGCCGAGAAAGACCTTCTCTCCCAGGTTCACGCGTTTCAAATAATCCACGCCATGGATAACGCCCTGCATGTCTTCCCCGGGGATATTCAGTTTGCTGCTGTTTACGGTTCCACAGCCGATAAAGACGGCGTCATATTCTTTCTGTAGTTTCTCAAAGGGGATGTCCTTGCCGATGGCCTTGTTCAGGTGAATCTTGACACCGAGATCCTCGATTACCTTGATCTCCGCCCTCAGGACGTCCTTCGGGAGGCGATATTCGGGGATGCCGACAGCGAGCCAGCCGCCCGCCACGGGGAGGGATTCAAATACCTCTACGTCATAGCCCTCGGCAGCCAGAAAATAGGCGCAGGTAAGACCTGCGGGACCGGCGCCGACGACCGCGATCTTCTTGCCCTTGCTTTCTTTTTTCTCGGGGATGTAACGCGTTTCGTCCTTCAGATCCAGGTCGGCAACAAAACGCTTGAGATGCATGATATCGATGGGCTCTTCCACCTTGCCCCGCATACAGGCCGTCTCGCAGGGGTGGTTGCAGACCCGGCCGCAGACGATGGGAAAGGGATTGTCCTTTTTGATGAGCTTCAGGGCTTCCTTGTATTTACCCGTCGCAATCAGGGCGACGTAGCCCTGGACGCTGATATGGGTAGGACAGGCTGCCTTACAGGGAGAGGTCCCGAGCTTGTCGATGGCAAAGCCGCTGGGGATTGCCTGGGGAAACTTACGATAGGTGGCCTGCCGCTCGGAGAGGCCTTCATTGAATTCGGAAGGGACGTTGATGGGGCAGACCTTGGCGCAGTCGCCGCAACCCGTACATTTATCGAGGTCGATGAACCGCGGGGCCTTGGTCATTCTGACCTTGAATTTTCCCGCTTCCCCCTCGACGGATTCAACCGTGCGCCGGGTCAGGATCTCCACATTCGGATGACGGCCGACTTCGACCAGTTTGGGAGAAAGGATGCAGGCTGAACAATCATTGGTGGGGAAGGTCTTGTCAAGCTGGGCCATGACGCCGCCAATGCTGATGTCCTTCTCGACGAGATACACCTTCAAGCCGGAATTTGCCAGGTCAAGGGATGCTTGAATCCCGGCAATACCTGAACCGACAACCATTACTGCGCCGATTTTTTCACTGTCTTTTATCACTTAGACACCTCAAAGATGAGTATATTCGGGTTTATATGCTTTCAGAGATTCCGAGTAATTACCTTTTCCCCCTGTTAGCTTCACGCTCAGACACCGACGGAGCCGCTATCATGATTAACACTGCCTGTCAAGAATAAATCTTTTTTTCAAAGCCCTGCCGCTTCTTTGATTATACCCCATAATTGATCTTTTCCCTGACCGTTCAGGGCTGAAAAAGAGAGCGGCTTTTGTATGCCTGAAATGCCCGCCTGTTCCTCGATAATACGCAGTCGACTCATCACCTGATTTTTTGACAACTTGTCCGCCTTCGTCAGGACCATCTGCCAGGGAAGCTGATTTTCCTCCATCCACAAGAGAAAGTTCCGGTCATCATCCCGCAGATCCCTGCGGATATCCAGAATCACGATAACGAGAATCAAATTGTTTCTCCCCATTAGATAGGTTTCCACCATCGGTCCCCAGCTTATCCTGATTTTTTCAGGCACCTTGGCAAACCCATAACCGGGCAGGTCAACGAAAGATATCTGATCATTGATCATAAAAAAGTTAATGGCCTGGGTCCTGCCCGGAGTCCGGCTCGCTTTCGCCAGATTATTCCTGTTCACCAGTTTGTTGATAAGGGAAGATTTCCCCACGTTGGAACGCCCTGCAAAGGCTATTTCCGGCCCCAGCGGTTCGGGATAATGGACGGGAAGCATCGCAGTTTTGACAAATTGTGCGGAAAGTATCTTCATCGATATCTGTCTTCCTTAGAAAATTTGCCGGTAACTACGCAGCGATTCACATGCAGAAAGAAGGTTTAATCCTTTTCGATGCTGATGCCATACTTTTCGAGTTTTCTTTCGAAGGTGGGACGGGAAATACCAAGGATATCGCATAGTTCTCCCTTTGTTCTGTGATTGTTATCTTTAATGACCCGGCGGATATACTGTTCCTCCACCTCATCCAGGGTCATATTCTTTCCGGGCTCGATAATGATTTCGGCTTTCTTGCCATTAGCGCCATTGACGGCGTCATCCGCCAGTTCGGGAAAGTCGCCACGGGTGAGTACCTGGCTTTTTGCCACCACGACCGCCCTGGTCAGGAGGTTTTCCAGTTCCCGGACATTCCCGGGCCAACGATATTTCATGAAAATATCCATCATTTCTTCGGAGACGCCGATAACCTTCTTATGAAGCTCCCGGTTGATCTTGGTGAGGAGATATTCAACCAGGACCGGAATATCTTCCCGGCGCCTCCGCAAGGGTGGAATGCGGATGGAGACGATGTTCAATCGATAGTAAAGATCATCGCGGAATTTGCCTTCTTTGACCATCCCTTTGAGATCCTTATTGGTCGCCGTAATGATCCTGGCATTAACCTTGATCGAGTCCTTGCCCCCCACGCGCTCGAAATCCATTTCCTGAAGGACCCGCAACAGTTTGGCCTGGAGATTCACGGACATTTCACTGATTTCATCTAAAAATACCGTTCCGTAACGGGCGAGCTCAAATTTTCCCAACTTTCGTACCACAGCCCCGGTAAAAGAGCCTTTTTCGTGGCCGAAGAGTTCCGACTCCAGCAGCGTTTCAACAATCGCCGAGCAGTTTACGGCGATGTAAGGCTCATCAGGGGCGGTGTTGTTGTGGATCACCTTGGCAATAAGTTCCTTTCCCGTCCCACTTTCCCCCTCAATGAGAACCGTAGTCCGGCTCTGGGAAACGACGCCGATAGTCTTGAAAATCTCCTTCATCTCCTTATTGTTTCCGATGATGTCGCCTACCTTGAAACTCCGCGACGGTTCATTCAGGAGACCGCTGATCTTCTTTTCCATCTCCAGAGTCTTCAATGCCTTCCTGATGGCCATGTCCAGTTCTTCAACATTGATAGGTTTATGACTATAGTCAAAGGTGCCCCCCTTCATGGCCTTGATGGTGGAATCCATGTCGTGATAAGCGGTGATCATGATCACCTTGACATTTTCCTCCTCTTCCCGCAGGTCTTCAAGCACTGTGAAGCCGTCGACGTCAGGAAGGCGTATATCGAGAATCACCAGATCGGGAGCATGTTTCACAAAGGCATTGAGACCGTCGGTTCCGGTGGCGGCTGTAAATACCGTATACCCTTCTTCCGTAAGATATAGGTCGAGGCTTTCCGCGATGGAACTGTCGTCGTCAATAACCAGAATTTTTGCCATGAGGCGCTCCTGAGATGTCTATTCTGAAACATTCAGGGGAAGCGTGATAATCACTCTCGTCCCCTCCCCTTTTTTACTTTCAATTTCGACGTTTCCCGTGTGCAGATCAATAATCTTCTTGACCTGGGTCATACCCAGCCCTGTTCCATACCGCTTCTGCGTAAAAAAAGGATTAAAAAGGTGGGTAAGAGTCTCCTCGTCCATTCCGCAACCGTCATCCACGATTTCAACGGATAGTTCATGTGGTTGGTTCCCAGATTCTTTGACAATAATCTGGAGGCGTCCCCCCTCCTGCATGGCGTCGATGGCATTACGGAAAACATTAAGAAAGGCCTGCTCCAGCATGACGCCGTCAATGTTCGGATGGGGCAATTCCATCTCGATCTGTTGAATCACGTTGATGTGCTTGTCCAGGACGGACTTTTCCATCATTTCCAGGGCATTCTCTATGGTTCTGCGCAGATCGGTGGGGACCTTCTTCGGATCTCCGGGCCTGGCGAAGATAAGGACGTCATTGACCAACTCCTCGAGATGCTCTACTTCCCGCTCAGCTATTTTGAAACGCTTCAGATCATTTCCGGTGGGCTGAAGCCGTTTTTCAAGAATTTGCAGGCTCATCTTGATGGATGAAAGGGGATTGCGAACCTCATGGGCGATGCCGGCGGATAGCTGGCCAATTGCCGCCAGTTTCTGGCTTTCATAATACTTTTTTTCGAGCTCCTTAAATTCCGTAATCTCCCGGCGGACCATTACATACCGGTCCTTTGAACCTTTGAGCGGGCAGGGGGTAATCAAATGATACTGTCTGGCCCCTGCGGCAGTTGTCACTTCCATTTCAAAGGGCCTGAAATTGCCTTTCCTGATTTCTCTCCATCTTGCCATAAGGTATTCTTTATGTGCCGGGACATATTCCGTAAAATGCTTTCCCTTCATCTGAGAGGGCGGAAGGCCGTCGCCGCGACCTCGGCTGGCGTAGGTAATAATACCCTCGCTATTGAGTTCGAAAAGGGTATCCGGAGAACTCTCCAGAACGGTCTGCATATAGTTATAGAGACCTTCGATTTCCTGTCGAAGCCGGATGTTCTCCGCTAATTCATTCTCCATGGTTTCAGCGTACTCTTTCAAGTTCCGGGACAACTCCTCTTCGCGGGTTATGTCCTGCAGGGTCTCAACGGCGGCAATAATCTCGCCTTTATCATCGTAGATGGGCGCTGCCAGAAAATAAAGGTGCCTGCTCTTCCCACCCAAGTTTGGATAAAAGTCCCAGGCTTCATAAGCCCCGTTGATGACCGTCGATTTCTGCACCTTCTGTTTTCCGTAATATTTATCCAGGTCGTCGATGTCATTATCGACAATAAGGTCTGCAATGACCGGTCGTTTTTCCGGATAGAAGGGGACATACTGTCGGTCCGTACCGATTAAATACTTACCCTCGTAGCCACTAAGTTCCGTGAATGCCCGGTTCCAGAACATGATCTTATGATCCTTATCGATGACAAACATGGGGATGGGCGACCCCTCGATAATGCCTTCGATCGTCTTTCTCAGGGTAATGTTTTTTTCGAGTTCCTCTCTTATATTTTCAGTATATTCCTTGAGACTGAGTTCCATCTCTCTTTCTTTGGTTACATCCTGCAGGGTCTCAACGGCGGCAATGATCTCGCCTGTATCGTCATAGATGGGGGCCGCCAGAAAATAGAGATGGCGGCTCTGACCACCCAGGTTCATATAGAAATCCCGCGCTTCATACGCGCCTTCCACCCGGTCCGACTTCTTTACCCGCTTGGTGCCATAAAATTTTTCTAATCCATTGATGTCCTGATCGACAATCAAATCCGCAATCAGGGGCCTTCTCGTGCCGTAGAAGGGCATGTAGTGCTTATCCGTGCCGATCATCTCCATGGCCGGGAAATCTGTAAGTTCCTCACAGGCCTTATTCCAGAAAATAACCTTGTGCTGCCGGTCAATAACAAACGTGGGGATTGGCGACCCTTCAATAATGCCGACGTTGACCTTCCACTCTCTGAGGAGTTGTTCCTCCACAGCTTTACTCATTGCCTTCGCCCTTCTTTTTCTTGTCCCTATGTTCCTTCACGGCCATCAGGATGTAGACGCCTACGGCCGCACCCAAAGAAATAATAAGATTCACGAGACCGCTTTCGATACCAATGACCCGTTGACATATCAACCATACAACCAGATAAGTCACGGCTGTTAAGATTTCTTGCATGATTGAACCTCTTGATGATATTATTCTAAATCCGGATGAAACAATAGCGCGGCGATACTACTTGTGTCTTTGTAAAAATTCAATCAAAATATTTATTCTACATTTCATTCAATTCCCCCGACCGATTGAATGAAATGTTCAATGGCAAGGCGATTTCTCAACTTCACCAGAAAGATGGAGAATAAAATTACTAAATGTTTGTAACTTCTTAAGGGTTATCTTGATCAGCTTTCGTTTTCATGGCATACCTGTTGCACAAAACGGCGCAGTCCGAAGACATTTTTCCTTTCCCGGATACAGGAAGTGTGTTAGTGGGTGAGGAGAAAAAATTATAAGCTATAAAATGAAAGGAGAAGAGAAGATGTTAGGGAAATTTGGAAAGAAGTTGTTAACACTCATGACGACTATGGCGGCAGTACTTTTATCCTCACCAGTCGTATTTGCTGCGGAGGCTTTGCCCGGCGCAGGTGAGTCTTATGTGAAGGTGATTTTTACGGTTGGCGCTATGGTTGCCGCAGGATTTGCCATTGGTCTCGGTGCGATCGGCGCCGGCGCCGGTATTGGTAATGCTGCCAATGGTGCATGTCAGGCCGTCGGAAGAAATCCCGGTGTTCAGGGAAAGATCATGACCGTTATGCTCGTCGGTATGGCCATGGCGGAATCCGTTTGTATTTATGCGCTGGTTGTTGCGCTGGTTCTTCTCTATGCCAACCCCTACGTAAAGTACTTTTTGGGTTAATCCGACAAATGAAATTAACTTCAAATTGAACTACAGTTAGGGGGAAATAGAATGTCAGAGAAGAAACAAGATAAGCAGTTTTTCACTGTCGCGAGGGTATTCTTCCTGCTTATCGTAATCCCCTTATCACTGATGGCGATTCTTATCGCCAATGGGATTTTCAAATTAGGGGTTACAGTAAAAGAGCGGGCTGTGAACGTTCTCGACCAGAAATCTCAGGAAGAAATCAAGATACGTGCCATGAACATTGCAGACGAAGTGACAAACTTCCTTACGGAACGTAAAAAGGATGTACTCGTTGCCACGATTATCCCGGCCACTGAATCTGCATACAAACAGTTTGTCAATGAAAATCGCAGGAATATCTGGATTAAGGAAGGAGACAAGCTAAAACAGGTCTCCGCCCCCATTTATACGGAAATGACATTCATTGACAAGAATGGCAACGAGGTGATCAAGATTACCAATGGAGAGATCGCCTCCAAAGCAAAACTCACCAATGTGAGTATTCCGGCAAATACAACCTACAAATCAGAAACATACTTTGCATCTGCAAAAGCCTTTAACAAGGGCGATGTGTTCGTCTCCCCGGTAACAGGCTGGTATGTCAACCGTGCAGATTTTGAGAAGGGAAAACGTTTCTCCGGTGTTATCCGTTTTGCCACCCCCTTGTATGGCAAGGAAGGTCTTCAGGGTATCGTGCAACTGGCCCTTGACTACCGTCATCTCGGTGCATACACGGACCATGTGATTCCGACCCAGTCGGCGCCGGTGTACGAGGCGGATGCATCCACGGGAAACTACGCCTACATGGTGGATAACCGGGGACTGATTATTTCCCATCCCGTCGACTATCATATCGAAGGGCTTTATCCAGATGGCCGACCGGTGCAACCATTGACGGAACAGACTTCTGCAGAGTTGACAAAGAAGGGCGAAGAGGTGCTGAACCTGAACCTCATGGGTTTTGTTGACCCCAATATGCCCCTGATCGCCAAGGATGCAGCAGCAGGAAAGTCCGGCATCAAAACGTACAAGTTCGGTGGGCATACGAAGTTCGTGGCTTATGCCCCCATTAAATTCTACACTCAGGATTGTCCCGCGCCGGCTGGATTCGGTTGGATCGGCATGGGTGTGGATGTAGAAAAGTTCAGTGAAATTGCCGCCAAAGCAACGCAGAATATCGATAAGGAAGCGAAAGCATGGTCGACAACGATCATCCTGATCCTGGTAATTTCCATTATCATCCTCTTCGGGATCGCAGCCCTTTTATCAAAGGGTATCTCTCGATCCATAGCGGCCGAGGTTCCACCCGACGCCCAGGGAGAAGGTCCTTTCTACGATGACGAGGAAGAAGATAAATAACCCTTGAAACATGAAGAGGCCGGATTCAATCCGGCCTCTTTTTTCCCTCATAATGACTCACCTCGAATCTTTCTATTTGACTTCGGATTTCATTACTGATAGGCAGACTGCTGCTATGATCCTTCCATAAAAAACAACTACCCACAGGAGGAATCCCATGAATGACAACAAGTTAGTCCTTTGGTTCGATGAACTGCAACTCGCTGATATCCCGCAGGTGGGAGGGAAAAATGCCTCCCTCGGGGAAATGCGCAGAGAATTGATCCCCAAAGGTGTGAGCATCCCCGATGGATACGCCGTTACCGCCTTTGCCTATCGCTACCTTCTCGAGTCCGCGGGAATTCGTGATCAGATCAAGGCAGTCTTATCTGATCTGGATACTCACGATCTCCAGAACCTCAAGGACAGGGGCCGAAAAGTCCGCGAACTCATCTACAACGCCCCCTTCCCGAATGACTTGAAAGCGGCTATTGTCGGAGCCTACAAGAAGCTATGTGACGAATACGGGGAAAACACCGACGTGGCCGTGAGGAGCTCGGCAACCGCGGAGGACCTTCCCGATGCGAGCTTTGCCGGCCAGCAGGAAACCTACCTGAATATCACCGGGGAAGATGCCCTCCTTGAAGCCTGTAAGCATTGTTTTGCTTCCCTCTTCACAGACCGGGCTATCTCCTACCGTTTTGACAAGGGATTCGATCATATGTCCATCGCCCTCTCCATCGGCGTGCAGAAAATGGTCCGGTCCGATCTCGCCTCATCGGGTGTCATTTTCTCAATCGATACGGAATCGGGCTTCAAGGAGGCCATCCTCATCACCGCCGCTTACGGCCTGGGAGAGACAGTCGTACAAGGTACCGTGAACCCTGATGAATTCTTCGTATTCAAGCCCACCTTGAAACAGGGTCACCGTCCCATCCCACCTTGAAACAGGGTCACCGTCCCATTGTCCAGAAAAAGCTGGGCACGAAAGAGCTCAAGATGGTGTACGCCGGCGGTAAGGGAGGAGAGGCTACGGAGACAGTGTCCGTGCCCATCGAACAGCGACGCAAGTTTTGTTTGAATGAAGATGAGATTCTAAAGTTGGCCCGATGGACAACGATTATCGAAGACCACTACTCACAGGAAGCCGGCTATTTTAAGCCCATGGATGTTGAATGGGGGAAAGATGGAAGGACTGGTGAACTCTTCATTCTCCAAGCCCGACCGGAAACAGTCCAGTCCCAGAAGGATGCCAACGTTCTGGAAAGCTATGTCCTTATGGAACATAAGACCCCGCTGGTACAGGGAACGGCGGTAGGTGCGAAGATAGGTGCGGGACCAGTACATATCATCGAATCAGTAGACCAGATCATGACCTTCAAAAAAGGGGAAATCCTCGTTACAGATATGACCGATCCGGATTGGGAACCGGTCATGAAAATCGCCGCGGCGATTGTCACAAACAGAGGCGGCAGGACCTGTCATGCAGCCATCGTCAGCCGTGAACTCGGGGTTCCCTGCATCGTCGGTACGGAAAAAGGCACCAAGGCCCTCCAGGGTGTCAAGGATGCAACCGTATCCTGCGCTGAAGGTGAAGTCGGTAATGTCTATGAGGGGATACTGAGGTTCGAAGTTCAACGGGTCGATGCCAAGAACCTCGAACGCCCGAAAACCAAGATTATGATGAATGTGGGCAATCCGGAAAATGCCTTCAATCTGGCCGCCATTCCTAATGACGGCGTCGGGCTCGCAAGGCTGGAGTTTATCATCAACCAGTTCATCAGCATCCACCCCATGGCCCTGATCCAGTTTGATAAGGTTGCCGATCCGGCCATCCGGGAGAAGATTGAATCCTTAACCTATGGGTATAAGAATAAGTCCGATTTCTTTGTTGACAAACTGGCCCAGGGCGTCGCCAAGATCGCGGCCGCCTTCTATCCGAACGACGTCATCGTCCGCATGAGCGACTTCAAAAGTAATGAATACAAAAACCTTATCGGGGGCCAGTATTTTGAAATGGACGAGGAAAATCCGATGATCGGGTTCCGGGGGGCCTCCCGGTATTATAATGAAAGGTACCGCGATGCCTTTGCCCTGGAATGCGAGGCCATGAAAAAAGTAAGAAATGACATGGGCCTCACCAATGCCGTACTGATGATTCCCTTCTGCCGAACCGTTGAGGAAGGCAAAAAGGTCATCGAGGTCATGGCTGACAAGGGCCTTGTCCAAGGTGAAAACGGCCTTCAGATCTACATGATGGTCGAGATTCCCAGCAATGTCCTCTTGATCGAAGAATTCGGCGAGATATTTGACGGCTTCTCCATCGGCTCGAACGACCTGACCCAGCTCACACTTGGTCTGGACAGAGATTCTTTCCTTGTTTCCCACATTTTTGACGAACGCAATAAAGCCGTAATGGATCTGATCCGGATCGCCATTACGAAGGCCAACAAGATGGGGAAAAAGATCGGCATCTGCGGACAAGCTCCGAGCGATTATCCCGAATTTGCCCGGTTCCTTGTTGAATGCGGGATAAACAGTATCTCCCTGAACTCCGATACGGTCATCAAAACTACGATCGACATCAAGGAAACAGAGAGGTCTCTGGGAATATAAGTTTCATGCTATAGGGCAGACAGAAAAAGGGCGGTTTCTACGAACCGCCCTTTTTCTGTATAAAGAGATGCTTGAGTAGATCGTAAGCCGAGTTCTGTTCCGCCCCCAGGTTACCCCGCAGGGCGGCGATGATCATTCCTCTGGGACAGCAGTTGCCTGCTGCCTCAAGCAACCTACCCGAGAACATCGGGCGGGCAGCCCTCAATCGTTCTCCTATTCGGTCTTGCTCCGGATGGGGTTTACCATGCCTTCCCTGTCGCCAGGAAAGCGGTGAGCTCTTACCTCGCCTTTTCACCCTTACCGGCCGGGTTGCGCCCGGTCGGCGGTATATTTTCTGTGGCACTTTCCTTAGGGTCACCCCCAGTCGCCGTTAGCGACCATCCTGCCCTGTGGAGCTCGGACTTTCCTCCCGTCCGGTGGTCCGGACCAGCGATCACCTGATCTGCTCAAGCACCATCAACATTTTGCTCATGTCGATAAATAATGCGACGACAGTTTGGACAGCAAATCAGGTCGTCCCCTGATTCCAGCAGCTCATTGTAAAGTTGGGGAGGAATGTTCATATGACAACCATTGCAGGTCTCCTTCCATGCGGATACGACCGCCAGACCATGATTGACATTCTTGATTATCTCATACTTCTTTAAAAGGTCCTTCCGTATCTTTCTGCGGATTTCCTCCCCCTGCTTCTGTCCGGACTGCAACTGCGATTCGATGGAACCGATCTGTTCCTCAGTCTTTCTCTTGTCCTCCTCGTACGTTTGTTGTTCCCCTGAGAATTCCTGCTCCTTTATGGACAGTAAAGTCTTGACTGCATCGATTTCTTCAAGGATGGAAATAATCTGATCTTCCACTACCCCGTTTTTTTGTTCAAGCGTTTCTATTTCCTTTAACACCGCCTGATATTCTTTGTTGGACTTGACATCGTGGACACGGTCTCTGGTTTTCCGGAGTTGCTCCAGCCCTTTTTTTAATTTATCTTCCAACTCCCGATGGGTTCTGTTTTTTTCCTCAAGATTGGACCTGTGTTCAGCGATCCGGGACTTAATAACTTCGAAGGTTTCTTCCCGTCTTGCCAGTAATACCGGCAACTCCTTTCTGCCAAGGAGCACTTTCTGCGTTTCCGTATCGATCTTTTGCAGTTCGATGAGATATAATAATTGTTCGTTCAACGACTTCCCCCTTTCTTACCCGGTAAAAGACAAAAAAAAGTGCACCATATGTGTGGTGCACTTTTTTCAAAGGAAGATTTGTCTCCCGGTCATCCCTGTTTGACCATTTCCCTTGAATATGGCGTATTCTCTATACATATCTAATAGTGGGCCCACCTGGGTTCGAACCAGGGACCTACCGGTTATGAGCCGGTGGCTCTACCAATTGAGCTATGGGCCCTCTCCTGTCTCCCCACTTAGTCAATAGTGCGGTTAAGTATACCCAAACCGGCAAGATGTCAATACCTTCTTTAGCCATCCTTGGCCTGTCTTATATTCATATCTACATCGCCGGCTTGATGAGCTTACGGCGCGAAGGATTCCGGAGCTTTCTTACCCCATTGGTCTCCACCTGCCTGGTTATTTCCAGGGACAGGTTCACCGGGGGCTCCCTTGATTCGTCCGTAGAGACATCCACCCGCTCACTGATACCGAAGCGCATCCGCAAGACCTTTTCCTCACGGGGCGTCAGGGTTGCCAGGATCTTCCTCGTCTGTTCGGCCAGATCCATGCTAATGGTCGCTTCCGAAGGGGACATTATTTTCTTGTCTTCTATGAAATCACCAAGATGACTGTCTTCTTCCTCACCAATCGGTGTTTCGAGGGATATGGGTTCTTTGGCAATTTTAAGCACTTTGCGCACCTTTTCCAAGGGAAACTCCATTTTGGTGGCAATCTCTTCGGGGGTTGGTTCCCTGCCCAGTTCCTGCACCAGGTAACGGGATGTCCGGATCAATTTATTTATTGTTTCGATCATGTGCACAGGAATGCGGATCGTTCTGGCCTGATCGGCGATAGCCCGCGTAATTGCTTGGCGGATCCACCAGGTAGCATAAGTAGAAAATTTGTATCCCCGCTGATACTCAAACTTGTCGACAGCCTTCATAAGGCCGATATTGCCTTCCTGAATGAGATCGAGGAACTGCAATCCACGGTTGGTATATTTTTTCGCAATGCTGACAACCAGCCGCAGATTGGCCTGGACGAGGGTTTTCTTAGCTATTTCCGCCTTCGCTTCCCCCTCCTCGATCGTGGTGACAATCTTCTTGAGCTCTGTTACAGACAATCCCATCTCTTGGGATACCTTTTTCTTCCGCCGATTGGCTTCCTTGATGATAACCTCGGCGTCTTTGAGCTTGTCCAGGGATACCCGCAGTTCTCTAGCCACCTGTCCATGGCCCTTGCGATCCATCCGCATGCGACTCCAGGCCTTTTCCAGTTGCGCCAGCGACAAGCCGGTGCTTTCCTTGCAGCGATGAATCTCTTCTTCGGCCTTTTCCACCGCCAAGATGAACTGTTTGAGAATGGACACCAGCCGATCGATCTGTTTTTTACTGAACCTCACCTTCCGGCAATCACGAATAATGGTCTTCGTATTTTTCTCGATGGCCTTCTCATGGGCGAATTTCTGCTCAGTATCAATCCCTTTCTCCTTCAGCGCCGCTTTGAGTTTGTCGTTTTTCCTGTTGTGAGCGGTAACCTTGTCAATAAGCCTGAGTACCCGGTCGCGATGCATGTCTTCTTCCACAAAACCATCGTCATCTTCAAGATTATCGACGACGTTTTTGATTCTCATCTCCCCGTTGCGTATCTTCCGTCCAATATCCACGACCTCATTGATGCAGACAGTGACACTGAAAACCGAATCCATGGTATCCCGGATGCCATCCTCAATCTTTTTGGCAATTTCAACCTCCCCCTCCCGGCTAAGCAGGGATACCATCCCCATCTCCCGAAGATACATCTTCACCGGATCGCCGGTCTTGCCGGCCACGGGCATCAAACCGATAAGATCTTCGTCTTTTGACCCGACAAGCTCGTCCGGCGCCTTTTTGACGACCAGCTTTTCTCCCTTGTCCGTGTCGATAATATCGATGTTCTTCTCCCCAAACAGCATGATGATATCGTCAATCTGATCCGACGAAATGACATCCGACGGCAACAGGTCGTTCACGTCGTCATAGGTTAAAAAACCCTTTTCTTCTCCCAAGGACATCAGTTTCTTAAATTCCTCGGATTGGATGTCTTTTCCCATAAAGAAGCCTCCACCTTACCCTTTCGCTAATACTGCCTTTTCTGCCTTCATCAGGTCTCCCTTTTCAACAAGCAGGCGCTGACATAATTCCAGATCACTCCCCTGCTGAGCCCTGATCAGCCTCATCTTCAAGGACCGGTGCCTTTCCTTGAACCATTTGCGCCTGATCTGGTGGATCATGTCACTGAAAACCTTGTCAACAGTGTCTGCTTCCCAGGCACCCGAATCAATGAGACGACTTAATATTTCGTCCCTCAGGGGCCCGACATCCAGATGGTCAACAAAGTCCTTAAGGTCGATTTTCCCGATCCTGCCATAATAAGTCTCGATAATCTTTCCCAGGTTCCTTAACTCATCGCTGCCGAAACATTTCAGGATATCAGCGTCAATCATAGCGGGAATCTTATCGGGATGATCCAGGATCATCGTAATAAAGTTCATTTCCAAAGCATCCACAGGGGATGAAGACCGATTTGTATTCTTCTGAAGAACGTTTTCGTTAGACTTCTTCCCCATTCCCTGTATGACTTCCGCCTTGAGAATATCTTCGTCGACGCCTATCCTTTCCGCCGCGAGCTTAATAAAAAGATTTCTTTCCACGTCGTTGTCCATTCTGGTAATAAAAGACAAGGATTCCCGGAGGGCTTCCCGGTCGCGATCAAAATCTCCCCTGCTCCCGACCACGGTATCCAAATAGTATTCTACCGCCGGGGGAGATTGTTCAATCAATTCCTGAAACCTTTTCTTTCCAAAGTTCCGAACATAGTCATCAGGATCGGAGGCTTCCGGAAGCATCACGGCCCGGGTGTGCAGGTTCCCATCAATAAACAATCCCAGGCTTCTTGCCAGCGCCTTCTTACCCGCCTCATCACCGTCGAATACCACTGCCACATCTTTCGTATACCTGCGGAGCAAATCGACATGATCCCGGGTAAGGGCAGTCCCCAAGGTCGCAACGACATTTCTCACCCCGGCATTCCAGAGGGATAGCAGGTCGAAGTAACCCTCAACCAGGATGGCATAACCGCTTTTTCTAATATCCTCTTTCGTCCTGCTGAGGCCATACAGGTTCTTTCCCTTGCTGAATAATGCCGATTCCGGTGAATTTAAATATTTTGGCTCCCCTTCCCCCAGAATTCTTCCACCAAAAGCAATGATCTGGCCGGCCTGGTCTTCAATGGGGAAGATAAGTCTGCCCCGGAATCGGTCATAATATTCTCCTCGTTCATTTTTTACGAGGAGTCCTGACTGTTCGGCCAGGGGAAGTGGCACCCTTTTTTGTTCCAGATAATCCCTGAGAAACCTCCAGCCCTCAAGGGAATAACCTAATTGGAAAGTATTAACAGCCTCGTCGCCGATATCCCGGTTCTGTAAATATATCTGAGCTTTCTGACATTCCTTCCCTCTCAATCGGGCCAAATAATAATCTGAAACCAGGGCATGGAGACGGAGCATCCTCTCTTTGAGAGTCAATTGCTCCTTTTCCTGCCTGCTGAGGGGTCGATCGGGAAGGGCAACACCTGTTTTTTTCGCCAAATACCGGATCGCTTCCGGAAAAGTCAGGCCATTTATCTTCATGACAAAGGCGAGGGCATTTCCTCCTTCACCGCAACCGAAACAGTAAAAAATCTGTTTATCCGGACTCACTGTGAATGAGGGCGTTTTCTCCTTATGAAAAGGACAGAGACCAATATAGCTCCTTCCTGCCTGTTTCAGACTTACAAACCCCGACACAAGATCCACGATATTGATCCGTCTCTTTATTTCGTCAATCTTATCTTCAGGAATTGAACCTTTAGTCATCAACGGCGTTAACCTGAAAGTCTCGCCTTAACCTTTTCACTTACGACCTTGCCATCAGCCCTGCCGCTGATTACAGGTACGAGGGCCTTCATTACCTTGCCCATATCTCTGGGACTTGCGGCACCTGTCTCTTGAATGGCCTTTTCTATCGCCGCCGTGAGATCTTCCTCCGAAAACTGCTGAGGCATGAACTCCTGAACGACTTTCAGCTCCGATGTCTCCTTTTCAACCAGATCCATTCTGCCGCCCTTCTCGAACTGTTCAATGGAATCCTTGCGCTGTTTAACCATCGCTGCGAGCACCTGCAGGAATTCCGCCTCCGTTACCTCCCGCTTCAGATCAATCTCTTTATTATGAATGGCGTTTTTCATCATCCTGAGGGCGGACAAGCGGATTTTTTCCTTGGCCTTCGCCGCCTTGATCATTTCCTGTTCTATTTTTTTATTAAGTTCCATATCCTTTTTCATCCTCACATATCACTGAAAAATTTATGCCTCTTAACTTATCCACCATTTACTTTTTGTCAACGAAGTATTCAAGCCTCAGCCAAGGCCATCCTGAAGTTTCTTCCCCCCTAAAACATGCATATGGAGATGGAATATAACCTGTCCCCCGTCTTCATTGCAATTGATAACCACACGAAATCCGCTCTGATCTATACCCTTCTTCCTTGATACTTCCCGGGCCGCTGAAATCATGGCGCCCATAACCGCCATTCTATCCTCGGAAACATCAAGAATGGTGGCAATGTGTTCCTTGGGAATAATTACCACGTGCACGGGAGCCATGGGATGTATGTCATCAAAGGCAAGAACCTTTTCATCTTCATAAACTTTGCTGCAAGGTATCGAACCCTTGACAATTTCACAAAAGATACAATCGTCCATTTTCATACCTCCTGTTTTTCCTTTGTTTTCCGGATCGCTTCCGCCAGGGAAAGGGCGCCGGTATAAAGAGCCCTGCCGGCAATCACTCCGATCACTCCGGAATCTTCAATTTCCAGAAGTTTCTCGATATCGCCTATGCCCCCGACCCCTCCGGAAGCAATGACGGGAATTTCGATCGCCTCGGCGAGAGCCTTCGTCGCCTCAATATTAACGCCCGTTTCCATACCGTCACGCCTTATGTCCGTATAGACTACGGCACTGATTTGGCAGTCCCCATAGCTTCGAATCAAATCAATCGCCGTCATAGAGCTTGTTTCCGTCCAACCCTGCACGGCAACCATCTCATCCCGGGCGTCGATACCCAAGATAATCTGATCTGCAAAGGTCCGGCAGGCTTCTTGAACCAGTTCGGGATTTCTCAGCGCAGCTGTTCCGAGGATAATCCAGCGGACCCCAAGATTCGCATAGCTCGCGATTGTCTCCATATCACGTATGCCTCCCCCCAACTCCACAGGGATACTTACCGCACGGATGATGTCGCCGATGGCCCCCCTGTTCCGGGGGGAACCGGCAAGGGAACCATCGAGGTCCACCACATGTATTCGTTCCGCGCCTTTATCCTGCCAGCGTTCGGCAACATCCGCCGGATGTTCCCCATAAACGGTCGTCCGATTGAAATCCCCTTGCGCCAGCCGCACACAACGTCCTCCCTTGAGATCAATAGCAGGTATGATGATCACATCGCATCCTTTAAGAAAATTTTGGGATGATAGAAAATGAGGAGCGAATCAACTGATTTATGCCTTTGCAGAGCGGCTGTTTGAAATAAGGATAAACACCGGATCGAATTCAGGCCCGGCTGGAGATCAGGGGGTGACCCGGACCGAATCTTTTGCGACGCCGGGAAATCTTCTGACCGTATCTTCCATTCCCTCCATAGCCAACTCTTTCGCTGTAAGCCATCGCCCCCTGTCTTTCAGGAAATAGGATACCCCCAATACATTTTCCATCAACGATGACTGGGTTTTATTGAATATACCCTTCCAGACGAGAGCCCCATCCTGAACCCTGAATAAATGGATTTCAAAGAAGACCGATGCGGGTTTTTCCACAGAATAATCATAACCCTGCCTCTCCCGGTAGCGGTAGAGATATCCCACGACAATGCCGTCCGCATTGAGTTCTTCTCCCACCTCCTTAATCACCTGTGGCAGGGTCGCTCTGAAAGAGTTGCTGCTAACCCTGTTGTAAATACCTCCTACCCGGTCGGGCGAAACGAGTTCGAACTGAGGATAGGCAGAAATTCTTTCCATAAAGAAATCCTGAAGAAAACGTTCCGGGCTCTTGAGATCATTATCCGTTTTCAGTACAGATGCAGAAAGTGCATTTTGAGCAGCATAAGTCGCTACCAATTCCGGGGAAACTTGCTGAAAGGGCATGACGGCAAGGCGTCTGAAGGTGATGTCCTTGTCCTTCATGAGGGATGAAGATACGCCACTGGCGCTCTGACAGCCGGAAATCACGATTAGAAACATCAGGCACGCCAGCACCCGCCACTTCTCCTTTACGATGATCATCATGTATGTGCTGAATCTGAACATTATGTGGATCGCACCCGCAAGAATCCCTATCACGGATTAGAAAAATAACCCCGCATAGGAGGTGAAAGTACTTATTAAGTTAGAGACTTCCCTTTGTGGACATGACACCCTGAATCCGGTCATCAAGACCCGCCGCCCTTCTCAGAGCCCAGGCAAAGGCCTTGAAGATGGACTCGGCAACATGGTGGTTATTCTTACCATAGAGCACATTGATGTGCAAGGTCATTCCGCTATGATCCGAAAAAGACTTGAAAAACTCCTTCAGCAGTGCGGGATCGAAATCCCCGATCCGGGCCTCTCCAAACTCGACATGGTAGATCAGATAGGGCCTTCCCGAAAGATCGATGGCGATACTGCAAAGGCTCTCATCCATTGGCACAAGAGCTGATCCGTAACGCTTGATGCCCTCTTTGGAACCGAGGGCTTCCTTTACAGCTTGTCCCAGACAGATCCCCAAATCTTCAACCAGATGATGGTCATCCACATCCCGGTCACCCTTTCCCGCTATCTTGATGTCAAAAAGACCATGCCTGGAAAAGAGAGTCAACATATGGTTCATGAAAGGAACCGTGGTGTCAATTTCCGCGCGGCCGGAACCATCCAGATCCATTTCCATGGAAATGGTCGTTTCGCTGGTTTTCCTTTTGACCTTTCCCTTACGCATTTCCTCTCCTCCCGCTGCCAAACCGGCAGGCCTTACCTGCACTTAGCCAAGCCCTCAATTTATATTACTTTATTTAGGGCATATTCAATAATGCCCTCAGCGCCCGCCTCCTTCAGTAGAGGGATCAAATCCCTGATGATGCTTGTGTCCACAATAGTTTCTACGGCAAGCCATTCCTCGGAATACAGGCCGGAGATGGTTGGCGCCTTCAGAGATGGCAACAGTAAAATTACTCGCCCCAGATTTTCCTTGGCAACATTGAGTTTCAGACCAACCTTTCCCATGGCCTGCAAGGATCCGTTGAGTAGGGTCTTTATTTGATCAATCTTCTGCCTTTTCCAGGGGTCTTCCCAGGCGTCACGATTTGCGATCAGTTGGGTGTTGGTTTTCATCAACTCATGGATGATCTTCAATTTGTTGGCACGGATGGTGGATCCCGTCTCCGTCACCTCGACAATGGCATCGACAAGGCCCTCGACCACCTTGGCTTCCGTCGCTCCCCAGGAAAACTCCACATGAACGTCAATATTACGTTCCCGAAAATATTTCTTTGTGAAATTGACTAATTCTGTGGATATGCGCCGCCCTCTCATGTCCTCGATGGACTGAAGCTCCGAATCCTGCCTGACTACCAGTACCCAACGTGCTTGACGAGTTGAGGTTTTGGAGTAAATCAGATCCTGTATCGTCACCACATCCGATTCATTCTCAATGATCCAGTCCCTGCCGGTCAGGCCGAGGTCAAGAACCCCCTCTTCTACATATCGCGACATCTCCTGGGCGCGGACAAGGATACATGTTATTTCCTCATCGTCAATGTCGGGAAAGTAATTTCTACTGTCATAAGTGATACGCCACCCCGCTCTTTTAAACAGGTCAACGGTGCTGACTTCAAGACTGCCCTTCGGTATTCCCAGCCTGAGCGTTTTCATCGATAGACATCCTCCGGGTTGAATACGCGCTCACCGATCACCTCAACCTGACCGCCAACGATTCTCCGATAGAAACATGACCTGTATCCCGTATGACAGGCGGCCCCACCCCGCTGAAGAACCTTGAAGATCACGGCGTCCTGATCGCAGTCAACCCTAATTTCCTTTACTTCCTGTAGATTGCCCGATGTCTCCCCTTTGACCCATAAAGATTGCCGCGACCGGCTCCAGAAGGTCGCCATCCCTGTTTCCAGCGTTTTTTTCCATGCTGTCTCGTTCACATAGGCAAGCATCAGAATCTCGTTTGTTTCAAAGTCCTGAACAATAGCCGGGACAAGACCGCCGGCTCTATCAAAATCCAGAGAAATCATTATTTGTTATCCCTCATCAAGTCAGTCAAAATATTTCCCGCCCACCGCTGAGCTGGGGGCGCATGGTAATGGAATATATTCATTTTATCAAGCATTATTTTCCGTTGTGATGAATTTGACCTTGCTAATCGGTATCTTTTTTGATAATTCTTCAACGGACAATCGCCCTATTCGTAAAGGGTTTATTTTTCATTTATCTGTGGCGATTTTTAAGTTTACCGGCAATACGGATGTTTGTCGGAAAAAATTTTACTCTTTGGAGGTTAAACCCATGCCTCTCCTTGTTGGCGGCGCCATTGCCACGGTTTTAGGTCTGCTCGGACTGATTGTCTGGTGGCAATCCTTTGTCATCATTCTCAAAGGGGCCCTGCCCATCATGCTGCTCCTCGGGGGTGGTCTTGCCATGTATGTGGGCTACGATGACATCCAGGACCAACTTCGTGAAGACAAAAAGAAACAGGACGAGAAGCTTGATAAGGCCCGGGAAGAAATTGAACAGATTCGCGCCAAGGCAGAGCTTTACCGGGAAGAGCTGGAGCGACTCAAAGATGGATCGCTCAAATCAAGGGAAAATAATTCTTGACAGTGTCTCAGTATTTTCCCGGACACCGCCCTTTATATGCCCAGCCTCATGAAATGATCTTGAATCCCTAACGGAAGCAACCTATTGTTTCCGGGGCACAGAGTATGCTTTTGGCGAGGCCGATGGGAATAGAACCGAGACAGATTGGCAGGCAGGCGATCAGTCCTTCACGAAGAATCTTTTGCCTGTCCACTCTGTCTTATCAATAGCCGCCGTGGTCCAGCCTTTCCCGATCCTGCTCCCTTCCGATGTCCCGATCACTCTTATAATCGTCCTCAATAGTTGTCGTGTCCCGGCGGGAATCACGATTTCCGGCGCATCCGGTAAACGACAAAAAAATACTGCAAATAATAAAAACCACTACCAAAAGACGCGATTTTCTCACCTGCTTAACCCCCTTCCCTCAAATTGAATATATCGGATGAATACTTTTATGCCCGCTTACTCGCGATGATTTCCTCGATGAATTTTACGATCCACAATCCCCACAGCGTTATGATGACAATCCCGGCGATGCAGATGGCCGCTAAAGAATAATCAATATTAAACTCAAAGGCATTTAATATCCTGGGATCATAGCGGCCGGTCTCCATAAGGGGCAG
>JAPLJZ010000150.1 GCA_026388335.1 Deltaproteobacteria bacterium | reverse complement strand
GTCAGATAGGTAAACTTCACGCCTTCGTGGATGGCCTCTTCTATTTCTTCCCTGGAACCCGGCATTTCGACCCGGGAACGGCGGTAAACGATTTCTACATTCTTGAATCCCAAACGGAGACAATTGCGGGCGCAGTCGAGGGCCACATTACCGCCGCCGATGATCACGACCTTGTCCACCGGGTTCGTCTTCTTACCAAGACTGAGACCCCTCAGGAAGTCCGCCCCCTGAACGACATCGTCCGAGGCAATCTCTTCGCCCTTGCATCCTATTTTTGTTCCGACATGGGCGCCGATGGCCGTAAACACGGCGGCATAACCTTGCTTCTGAAAATCAGCCGCATTCAGGGCATCCACCTTGCTGTTGAACCGGATATCAACGCCCATCCGCTTGATCAGATCGATTTCGTGATTGAGGATATCCTTGGGAAGACGGTAATCGGGAATGCCCACCGCTGCCATGCCGCCCGCCTTCGGGAGGGCCTCAAAAATCGTCACGCCATAACCCCTGAGGCGGAGGTGATAGGCCGCTGCCAAACCGGCCGGACCGGCGCCGATGACCGCTATTTTTTCCTTCTTTTCTTCTTTGGGAACCGGCAGGGCGCTGCCGCCCTGGAGATCCTGGTCCGCCGCCGCCCTTTTAAGAAGGCGGATGGCCAAAGATCCGTCCATGTCCTTGCGCACACAGGCGCTTTCACAGGGGTGTGTGCAGGCCCGGCCGATGACGCCGGGGAGGATGCAGCGTTCCCTGACGAGCGCAAGGGACTCCTTGAACTTATTGTTCCGGATCAGTTCGATGTAGCCGGGAATATCCAGCGTGGCCGGGCAGGCCTTCATACAGGGGGCCGTCACCGCCGACTGGAAGGCCTTTTCTGCGCCCTTCTTTCCCCCCTTCCCTGCCTCCAGGAAACTCGCCTTGAAATATTTGACGGCGTCGAGGACGGGGGTCAGGGCCGAGGCGCGGCCGAAATTGCACTTGCTGTTGACCATGACGCCCTTGACGATATCTTCGATCTCCGCAAGATCTTTGGATGAACTCTTTCCCGCGGACAGTCCCTGCAAAATATCCCGGACCCGGTCGATGCCGATCATACAGACGGAGCATTCGCCGCAGGAGAGCTTTCTCGCCTCCCCGAGGTAGGCAAGGGTGAGGGCTACCACATCCGCCTTCGGATCGACGACCACCAGACCGTTCCAGCCCATGAGGGCGCTATAGCTCCGACCGTCCAACGCTACAGGAAAAGTACCTTCCGCGGGCTTCTTCGCCTTGCCTGCCCCTTTTCCCGAGGTCCTGTTATCCATGATCTTTCCGTTCCAACTGCTAAATGCCACTGTATTCATGCTTATGTCACCTTTATCTTGATTTCATGAATTGTGAATGATTCCGTTTACCCTTCCGCGGGCTGTCAGCTCCACGGCGCCGATGTATTCACCTTGTGCATCAGTTTCCGGAATTCCTTGTCCACCAGGGCCTGTACCTTGGCAATATCCGCAGGGTCCAGATGCCGGAACCGCCCTTGCAGCTTAAGATAGTCCTCCATGGGACGCCGCTTTTCGGGGTATTCTATGGTGAGGCGATACTTGCCGTTTTCCACCTCATAGAGGGGGAAAGAACCCGTCTCTACGGCCATAGCCGCCCGCCACCCCGTCGGACAGACGGAAAATACATGGATGTAAGCCGGCCCCTTGATCTTTCTGGCCTTCTCCACCTTGTTCATCAGATCGATGGGATAACTCGGACAGGCGGTGGCCACGTAAGGAATACTATGGGCGACCATGATCTCGGGAACGTTCTTCTTGCCTGTTCGCTGGCCATGGATGACCTTGCCGGCCGGCGACGTCGTCGTGGCCGCCATGAAAGGCGTAGCGCTGGAACGTTGAATACCGGTGTTCATGTAGGCCTCGTTGTCCAGACAGAAGAAGGTCAGGTCGTGCCCCCGTTCCATGGCCCCGGAAAGGGCCTGCAGACCGATGTCCACCGTCCCGCCGTCGCCGGCGATGGCGACGGATTTCACATACCGGTCGGCAATCTTGCCTTTTCTGCGGAGGGCCTTCAGGCCCGCTTCCACACCGGAACCCACGGCAGCGGCGTTTTCAAAGGCCACATGGATATAGGGAACTTCCCAGGCCGTCTGCGGATAGGCGGTGGAGATGATCTCCATGCAGCCCGTGGCGTTGGAGACCACGGTATCTTCTCCCAGGGCCTTCATGATCAGCCGGAGGGCCAGCACCTCTCCACAACCCTGACAGGCGCGATGCCCGGGACTGAATAACTCTCTTTTGTCAATGAGCTTCGGTGCAAATATCTCAAAATTCTCTACGGTGTTCATCATTCCCTCACCCCATAAAATTCATAGGTTTCGTCCTTCTTTTTGGCCGCCCGCTCCACCATGACGATGAAATCCTCCACCGTGACATCCCGGCCGCCCAGGCCCATAAGGTAATTAACGATGCGGGGCCGATCCTTGTCGTGGAAAATGAGCGATTTGATTTCCGTTGCTACGGGCCCGCCGATGCCGCCGAACGTGACGGCGCGATCCATGACGATCAGGGTCTTGCAATCTTTGATCGCGGCGCGAAGTTCATCGAGGGGGAAGGGCCGCCAGAGTCTCAGCTTCACAAGACCGACGGACTTACCCGCTTTTTTCAGTTCATCGACGGCAACCGACGCCGTCTCTCCCATGGAGCCCATGGTCAGAATCAGCGTTTCCGCCCCTTTGCTCTTGTAGGTCTCCACCGGTTTGTAATTCCGTCCAAATTGCTTGCCCCATTCATTCCAGATCTTGATGATCGTCTTCTTGGAGTTGATCAGGGCCGTATCCTTTACCTTCATCGTCTCCGTAAAGATTTCGGGCATATTGAAGCACCCCATGGAGACGGGCTTATCCGGATGGAGGGTGGCATAGGAAACCCGGTCAGGTAGGAACTTGTTCACCTCTTCCTGGGTAGGAAATTCGAGGGGCTCGATCATGTGGGTCAACTGGAATCCGTCCATGTTGAGGACCGTCGGCAACATGACGTCGGCATGTTCCGCGATCTTGAAAGACTGGATGGTCATATCGATGACCTCCTGGCCGTTCTCCGCATGCATGACAATCCAGCCGCAGTCCCGCTGGTTCATGATGTCCGAATGATCGTTCCAGATGTTCAGCGGCCCGGCAATGGCGCGGTTGGCGTTGCCCATGACTACGGGCAGCCGCATGGCCGAAACGATGGGCAGCACCTCATGCATGTACATCAGGCCCTGGGAACTGGTGGCCGTATAAACCCGCGCCCCCGTTGCCGAGGCGCCGGCGCAGGCGCTGATGGAGGAATGCTCAGATTCAACGGTAATGAATTCGGCGTCAATCCGTCCGTCATGAACGATATCCGATAAATGCTCGGCAATGTGGGACTGGGGGGTGATGGGATAAACGGCGGCCACATCGATGTTACAGAGCCCCACGGCCTCCGCCGCCGCGATTCCTACTTCCATGCCAATACGTTTACCCATGGTCACACC
>JAPLJZ010000189.1 GCA_026388335.1 Deltaproteobacteria bacterium | reverse complement strand
TGTACTTAAAAAAATGGCGGAGAGAGCGGGATTTGAACCCGCGGTACACCTTTACGGCGTACAATCGCTTAGCAGGCGATCGCTTTCGACCACTCAGCCATCTCTCCGCGATTGAAATATTACTGGCGGAGGGAGCAGGATTCGAACCCGCGAGACTTTCGCCCAACGGTTTTCAAGACCGCCGCCATAGACCACTCGGCCATCCCTCCAGTGTCTTTCACAGAACTTGTAGGCGGCCATTACCCTATTGCAGGAATCCTGTCAATCCCTTTCATATAAAGACGCAAGGCTTCAGGAATTACCACGCTGCCGTCGGCCTGCTGGTAATTCTCCAGAACCGCTACCACCGTCCGCCCCGCGGCTAATCCCGATCCGTTCAGGGTATGGACAAAATCCAGCTTCCCCGTCTCTTCCCGGCGAAAACGGATAGCGGCGCGCCGGGACTGAAAATCTTCGAAATTGCTGCACGAAGATATCTCGCGATATGCGTCCTGCCCCGGAAGCCAGGCTTCCACATCGTAGGTCTTGGCGGAAGAGAATCCCAGATCCGCCGTGCAGAGACTTACGGTCCGGTAGGGAATGTTCAGGCGCTGGAGAACCTCTTCAGCGTTAGCCGTAAGCTTTTCCAATTCATCGTATGACGTCTCCGGACGGGAGAATTTTACCATTTCCACCTTGTTAAACTGGTGCTGGCGAATGAGGCCCCGGGTGTCCTTGCCGTAGGAACCCGCTTCAGCCCGGAAGCAGGGAGAATAGGATACATAGTAGATGGGCAGGTCCTTTTCGCTGAGAATCTCATCCCGGTGGATATTGGTCACAGGAACTTCCGCCGTCGGGATCAGGAAATAATCCACCTGATCCACCCGGAAGAGATCTGCTTCGAACTTGGGAAGCTGTCCCGTCGCCGTCATGCTTTCCCGATTTACCATAAAGGGTGCCAGCACTTCGGTGTAACCATGATCGAAGATATGGAGATCGAGCATGAAGTTGATTATTGCCCGCTCCAGCATGGCCCCCAATCCCATATAGAGGGTAAAGCGGGCGCCGGTGATCTTCGCACCCCGCTCAAAATCCAGTATTTTCAGGTCTTCGCCGATGTCCCAGTGTGGTTTCGGGGCAAAGGAAAATCGCGGCTTTTCACCCCATACCCGAATGACCGGATTGTCCTCCGAACTGGTTCCGTACTCCACCGATTCATGGGGAATATTGGGAATCACCATGATCATTGCATTGAGCTCCTCTTCGACCTTCTTTAGTTCGTCGTCGAGGCTCTTGATCCGGGCGGACACCTCTCCCATACGGGCAATCTGTTCAGAGGCGTCTTCCTTTTTCTTTTTTTTCTCCCCGATATCCTTCGATACGGTATTACGGTCGTTGCGTAGTTTCTCCACATCTTGAAGGATATCCCGGCGGCGTGTGTCCAGGTTGAGGAAGGGGGACATGTCCATTTCCTGGCCTCGCTCCAGCATCTTTTTTCTGACCAGTTCCGTATTTTGACGAATGAATTTAATGTCCAGCATAGATCAATTCCTTTTCTTGTCTTTTCCTATAACGACTTAAAATAGCTATCACTTTGGCTGCTTGAAGTCAACCCCTTTGTCTCTGCGGCCGAGTTTGCCCTTGATGGTCCGGATGACCATGACCATTTCAGAACACTTCAGGAGCCAGGACATGACAAAAAAAGTGGCCATGCCGCCGCTGATGCTGGCAATCAGAAAAAGCAGGCGTCCATCAAAAGGCCCGGTAATTTTCCAGGGAATGAAAATTTCGACCACCATGATGGCCCCCCACATCACCAGGGAAGCTGCGGTTATTTTGCCTAAGGACCGGTAGAATTCGCGATTCAGGTAGGACCCGATCCGCTTCTTCAGGATGATCCCCAACATGATTACATTGACGGCCGAGGCGATGGATGTGGCCAGGGCCAGACCGCCGTGTTTCATGGGAGACATGAGGACAACGCTACAGGCAACATTGACGATCAAGGCGACAATCGCCGCCTTCATGGGGGCCTTCGTGTCCTGGAGAGAATAGAAGGCGGAGACAATGATCCTGATCAACGAAAAGGCCCAAAGGCCCAAGGTATAATACAGGAGCGCATCGGCGGTCTGGATGGTGGAGGCGGCGTCAAAGGCCCCCCGTTGAAACAGGACGGACAGGATGGGAATGCGCAGGGCAACAAGAGCAACCGTAGCCGGAACGGTAATGAAAAGGATAAGGCGCAGGGAAAAAGAGATGGTCTTTTTAAAATCTTCAAATTCTCCCCGCGCCACCTGATCGGAGAAGCTGGGCAGGGCCGCCGTACCCACGGCAATTGCAAAAACACCCAGGGGGAGTTCCACGATCCGGTCGGCGTAATAGAGATATGACACGCTTCCCTTCGGCAACAGGGAGGCAAGGATGGTTCCGATAAAGACGTTGATCTGATAGATGGCGGCGCCGAAGGCCGCAGGCATCATGAGGAGACCAATCCGCTTGAGACCGGGATGGCGGAAGTGGAAATCCGGCTTGAGACGGACCCCCATCTTGATCAAAAAGGGCCATTGCATGGCCAACTGAAGCACTCCGCCAATCATGACGCCTACGGCCAGGGCGTAGATCGGCACTCCGAAGAGATCCTTGAGGAGCAGCGTCGCCAGGATCATGGAGATGTTCAGGACAACGGGAGACAGGGCGGGGGCGGCAAAATGGCGCAGGGAATTGAGTATTCCCATGCACAGGGCAACCAGGGAAATGAAAAAGATATAGGGAAACATGAAACGGGTCAGCAAGACGGTCAGTTCATACTGATCGGGGCTCTTGACAAATCCCGGGGCGATGATGGCCACGATGAATGGTGAAAACAGCACCCCGGCAACGGACACGATCACCAGGACCACCGACAGGGCGGTGAAAACCACATTGGCTAATTCAAGCGCCTCTTCCCGGGATCGCTGCTTGAGATATTCGGTAAAGACCGGCACAAAGGACACCGTCAGGGATCCTTCCGCCAAGAGTCGGCGCAGGAGGTTGGGAATCCGAAAAGCGACGAAAAAGGCATCCGTTACCAGGCCGGCGCCGAAAATCCCGGCCACGACCATGTCGCGGATAAAGCCGAAGATCCGGCTCAACATCGTCGCCAGACCGACTACACCCGCCGCCTTGGCAACCTTCTCATTTTCTCTGCTTTTTTGTGGTTGAGGCATAATATTGAGTTCGGGGGAATGGGATGGAGTTGTATTAACCAAGTAATTATTTTTTTTCTGTCAGGCGTTCCAGCTCCTGACGATTGCACCCCGTAATGGCAACGGTCTTTTGCCGGGAGGCGTGACCGGAGACAATAGCCACCTGACCCTTTTTTATTCCGAGAGTTTCTGCGAGAAATTCGACGATTTCTTCATTCGCCCGGCCTTCCACCGGCGGGGAGGTAACCTTTATCTTCAGGGCGTCGCCATGGGGGCCGATGATCTCACATCGGGAGGAGCGCGGCAGGACCTTGAGCTTCAACAGAACGCCCGCTGCGGTTTCCTTGATCATCAGTTGAAGTACACGGCGGCCTGAATCATCGTTTTCACTAAAAAAAACTGGAGAAAGTAGATGACCAGGATCACGATGATGGGAGACACATCGATGCCCATGTTGCCGAAAGGCATCCAGCGCCGGACGGGGGCCAGTACGGGTTCAGTTACCCGGTACAGGAAGTTGACGATGGGATTGTAGGGATCGGCATTGACCCAGGAGATGATGGCCCGGAAGATGATGACCCATACATAGAGACTCAAGACCAGGTCGATGATCTTCGCGAGGGCGACGATAAGATTACCCATTACAAACATGGCGGTTTCCTCAATTAATGACCTTACAGTGAGAGAGCGAAGTCCTTGAGGGCCTGATTAAAGGCCTCGGGATTCTCCATCATGACAAAATGACCGGCGTTTTCAAGCAACGCCATGCGGGCACCCGGAATATGATCCGCCAAATATCGAGAATTTTCCGGCGGCGTCATCTTGTCCTCGGCCCCGCAGAGGACAAGCACCGGGATACTGATCTTGGCAATATCGTCGGTCAGGTTCAACTGGCTACAGGCCGAAAAATCACCCTGCATGACCACGGGATTCGCCTTGGAAAAGCCCTCGAAGAGGGCTGGTGTGAATTTCTCCCGGTTCTGCTTGGCCAAGGAAAGTTTGGCCGCCATCTCGATAATGGGGGCAGGATCTTTCAGCAGCCCATCGAGAATCGCCTGGTTGACCCACATGGTCACGCCCCCGCCGACGGGAACGATCCCGGCAAGCAACTCGCCGTGCTGAATGGCAAAGGTGAGGCTGATGGCGGCCCCCAGGGAGTGACCGATAAGGACCGGCATCTTGATACCGTAGGCGTCAAGGATCTTTCTCATCCATTCAACATAACGGGAGACACTCTGTTCCCCCTTACCTTCGGACTGTCCATGTCCGGGCAGTTCAACCGCCAGGATGTTAAAATCGTTCTTTAAAACTGAATACTGATAGACCCAGTTTGTATGGTCTCCACCGGAACCGTGAATGAAGACAAGGGTCCTGTTGTTTTCCTGCCAGACATTGCTGTTCATCCAGCAGGCTATTTTAACTCCGTCGATATCCCGTTTGGCGATCATTCTGACCTCCTCATCTGGTAAGGTTTAATCTGGGGACACCATACTTAATCCCTTGGAATTTAGTATGGTGTCCCCAGATTAGA
>JAPLJZ010000124.1 GCA_026388335.1 Deltaproteobacteria bacterium | reverse complement strand
TGGCCTTGGTATCCCATTGGCCACGGCAAGGAAGGACAAGGAGAAGAAACCATCCAAAGGATTTACGGCAACCTGAACGGACTGGGGGCGGAACAGATAAAACGGATCGAACAGTTCTACCGGCGCCGCATCGCCCCCGACCTCATTCTGACCCACGATCTGGCCCGCCAACTCACCGAAGCATCCAGGAGCATCAACCGCCAGCTCGGCCTGCTGATCAGCCGCCGGGGGGAGGTGGCCTGTGTCATCGTCGGCGATCACCAGGGGATCGTCATTCCCAGCCTGGAGGGCTTCCGTTCTTCTTCCGTTCGTTTCAAGGGCCTGCGTCTGATCCATACCCATCTCCACGGCGAAAAGCTGACCGACGACGACCTCACGGACCTGGCCCTGCTGCGTCTTGATTTAATCTCCGCCGTGGAAGCCATGCCCGACGGACTCCCCGGTGTCGTCCACAGCGCCCATCTGGTTCCGGAAAATACGGACGGAAAATACTGGACCTTCCTCCCGCCCGTTCGCCCCTCGGAGCTGGACCTCAACTTTACCTCTTTCATTGCCACTCTGGAAGGGGAATTTACGCGGAAACAGAAGACCCGCAAAGTCGAGGCGACAGAGCGGGGGATTTTGATTAGGGTGGAGACCAATCCTACGGGCGACGCCCACCTCTCGCTTACGGAACTGAAGGAATTGGCCCGTTCCAGTGGCGTCGCGGTCTTCGATACCATCACCCAGTACCGTAGTGCCCTTGATCCCCGCTATGTCCTGGGAAAGGGGAAGCTTGCCGATGTCCTGATCAGGGCCTTGCAGATGGGGGCGAATCTCCTCATCTTCGATCATGAACTAACCCCCGGTCAGGTGCGGTCATTGGCCGATTTCACGGAGATGAAGATTATCGACCGGACCCAGGTGATCCTCGATATCTTCGCCCAGCGAGCCCATAGCCGGGAAGGGAAAATTCAGGTCGAATTGGCCCAGTTGAAATACCTCCTCCCGAGGCTCGCGGTGAAACATACGGCCATGTCCCGCCTCACCGGCGGCATCGGCGCCCGGGGGCCGGGGGAGACAAAGCTTGAAATCAACCGGCGCCGCGTCCGGGACCGGATCAAGCTCCTCGCACAGGACCTCCTGGAAATTGAAAAGGCCCGGGGTCAGCGGCGGGTCAAGCGGGAGAAGGCGGGATTGCCGGTAATCTCCATCGTCGGTTACACCAATGCCGGAAAATCGACGTTGCTCAACAGCCTGACCCAAAGCCGCGTCTTCACGGAAGATCGGCTGTTTGCCACCCTGGACCCAAAAAGCTCCCGCCTCCGTTTTCCAAGGGACGCGGAAGCGGTGATCACCGATACCGTGGGCTTTATCCGGGATCTGCCCCCGGACCTCTTCGCCGCCTTCCGGGCCACGTTGGACGAACTCCATGAGGCCCATGTCCTGATGCACGTCGTCGATGTCAGCAATCCCGACTTTGAAAACCACATCGCCGCCGTGGATAAGATCCTCGCGGATCTTGAGATCAAAGACAAACCCACCCTGATGGTCTTCAACAAAGAGGACCGCGTTGCGGATAAGCCCCTTCTTGTCACCCTGTGCCGGCGTTTTAACGCCGTCGCCGTCTCGGCCCTGAATAAAAATACCCTGCCCCGGTTGATAGAAAAATTGGAGTCCCTTGTCAAAGGCCTGCGGAAACAAGGAGAAACCCCTCCATGAACCTCTCCCGGCAAAAGAAAAATGTCTTGTGGGTCTGCCTATGTATAACCTTGCTGATGTTTGTGGTTTATGGACAGGTGAAGGACCATGATTTCATTGACTTCGACGACTATGAATACATCACGGAAAATCCCCATGTCCGCTCGGGCCTGAACATAAATAACGTCGTCTGGGCCTTCACTTCCTACCATTCCAACAACTGGCATCCCCTGACCTGGATTTCCCACATGGTGGACGTCCAGATCTTCGGTCTCAACCCGGCGGGACACCATGTGGTAAATGTTTCCCTCCATAGCATCAACTCTTTATTGCTTCTTTTTCTCATGAGGCGAATGACCGGCGCCCTCTGGCCGAGCGCCTTCGTAGCAGCCCTCTTCGCCCTCCATCCCCTCCATGTCGAGTCCGTGGCCTGGGCAGCGGAACGGAAAGATGTGTTAAGTACCTTTTTCTGGCTCCTGACAACCTGGATGTACGTCCGCTACACCGAGACGTCGGACTGGAAACACTACAGCCTGGTCATACTTCTTATCACCCTGGGCCTGATGGCCAAACAGATGCTCGTCACGTTGCCCTTTGTCCTGCTGCTGCTGGATTACTGGCCACTCGGGAGAATAGCGGGGAAGGGACAGCAGCAGGCGCCAATCAGCCGTCTCCTCGTCGAAAAGATTCCTCTTTTTGCCCTGGTGATGTTAGCCGGCATTATCGTGTTTGTCGTCCAGCAGCAATCGGGGGTCCTTTACAGTCTCACCCCCTTCCCTTTTCAGATCCGTCTCGAAAACGCCCTGGTATCCTATGTAGGCTATATCGGCAAGATGTTATGGCCGTTCAATCTGGCCGTTTTTTATCCCCACCCCCTGCACAGCCTTGCCCTCTGGAAAGTCCTGGGCGCAGCGGGGCTATTGATAGCAGTCTCAGCCGCGACAATCTGGAAGGGGCGCCGCTATCCCTACCTAATCACGGGCTGGTTCTGGTACCTGGGGACATTGGTTCCGGTTATCGGTCTGGTGCAGGTAGGGGTCCAGGCCATGGCGGATCGTTACACCTATATCCCCCTGATCGGTCTTTTTATCATGATCGCCTGGGGGGGGCGAGATCTGGTTTCATTCCTTGCCAAGCAACAGTTCATCGGAACAAAATGCGATCAACCGGTCGGCGCCGTATTGTCTCCGGGAAGGCCGGAAAAGACGCGGAAATTGGGGGCGGGTTCACATTTTTCCGGGATAGGTGCGAACCCGCCCCCAATTTCCGCCTTGTCGAGGGCCGAACTATTTGTCCCAGGTCGGATTGTCTTCGGATTGACGGTGGCTGTTTTACTGATCCTGAGCTTTCTGACCTGGAAACAGGTGGGCTACTGGCGGGACAACATTACCCTTTACGATCATGCGGCGCGGGTGGTTCCTGATAATTACTGGGCAAGCAACAACCTTGGCGCCGCCTTGGCATCCCGCGGACAGATCGACGCGGCCATGACCTGGTTTGCCGAATCCCTGAAGATCATGCCCTATTACCCCGGGGCCAACCAGAATATGGCCGCCGCCCTTTACAAGCAGGGACGTTATGAGGAAGCTGAACCACTACTTGCGAGGGCGCTGAAGTTGCAGCCCCGTAACCCGGATCTGCATGTTACATTGGGGGCCGTCTTATTGAAAATGGGCCGGAAAGCAGAGGCCGCCACCCATTTCCGGGAGGCCCTCAACCTCCGCCCCGGCGACGGCAACGCTTACGAAGGCCTTCAGGAAGCGTCCCCCGCTTCCATATCCCCTACGAAAACCGCTTTGCCGCTAACGAAGGATGTAAACTGAAATATCCTTACCAAAATTGTTGATTACCGGCGTCTGTATATAACCGGTTTCACCGGAATTTTTTATGGTCTGCATCTTTGCGTAGCCCCCAAGTTCATAGATGCTGATCCTTCCGTCCTTGTTTGCATCAGCGTTCCTGTTGTTATTGAGACCTTCCAACAGTGCGTATGTAAACATGCCATTCTTCCCCTGGAAACCGTCTAACGCCTTTTGGGTCGAACTGGCGGAAGCAAACATATGCAACCCCATATTGCGGGCAAGAACAGACATCCGGGCATCATAAAGACCGCTTACAAAGTTATCGAGTCCTCCTGCATGACAGGTATCCAGAATGAATATTTGCGTTAAGGCCTTCATATTTTTTGAAAGGTCCATAACCTCATTGGAGCTGATCAGGTTGTTTTTACTTAAGTTTCCATCGAAGTCATGGGTCACGATCGAATAGAACCCCCCATGAAGAACGCCATGTCCGGCAATAAACAGGACAAACACGTCATTCGGTTTGACGACCCGGGATAACACGCTGATCTCTTTGATTATATTTGTTTTTGTGGCACTTTTGTTCTTTAGTACCGTGACGTGAACCTTATTTGCCTTATACTGAGTCAGGGACTCTTCTTTGATCATTTGAGCGATGCTCTCGGCATCTTTCACTGCAAATTTCAAATTGTCCTTTGGGGATTTATATTCGTCGATACCTATGGACAGGACGTAGATAGAAGGATCTTCCGGCTTGATAGTGGAATTGAAAATCACCGTTTTAAGCATGCTCTGCACGGTATTATCTTTGTTGAAGGCAGCAATGCTGACCTCATTCTCTCCCGGAACGGCATTTATTGTTACGACGCCCTTAAAGACGTCTCCCTTCGGAGGAGCGTCGATTATACTGGCCTTGCCTTCCCGCTTGGCTACAACGACTAAGCCCCGCATTTCTTCCCGAATGATATCGCCATTATAGGCTGCCAGGACAACTTTATCAGCAGTTGGCCTTTTTGTTTCACGGTAATAACCATCGGATTGCATCAGTTTACCGTTATGGAATATGCGGATTTCTCCAATGCCACCCCCGCTGCTGGTAACTTCGTATGTTATTTTCAAGACTTCCTCGCCCGAACTTTTGGGGACGGAAGAGATATCTATATCCGGAGGCGGGTTTTTCAAGGCATCTTCCATAGTAAGAGAAACCAGGGTCTTTGTATCTTCACCATGAAGCCTGGCGGCAATGATGTCCGGCCGGTAAAAGACATCATAAAACTGGTCGATCTTATAAAACCACGCTCCCTTGGTGACTTTCATATTCCCGAGGGCGCTCGCTGATCCTACATAGTAACCGTCCGGGGTCAAAATGACCCAGGCGTCGTGCAATTCTTTAAATTCATTTTCCTTTGCCGCCACATCGGCCTTCATGTACATCGGCGGTAAGTATTTAATAAATTTGACCATGGTCACTATCTCTTGCCCAGTTTTTATATTCCATGCCCTGGTTGTACTATCTGTGCTTCCTGATATGAGCAGTAAACCATCGGGAGTAAGGGCGATACTCTTTACATTGTTGACGTGCCCGCTGAATGTTCTGAGTTCTTTACCTGTGGCTACATCCCACATCTTTATCGTATCATCGTGGCTGCCGGAGAAGGCATTATGGCCATCTTTCGAAAAAGCGACGTTGCGTATCAGTCCTGAATGTCCCTGGAAAGCACGGACTTCCCTGCCGGTGCTTATATCAATGAGTTTCAATTTTCCCCGGGAGTTTCCCACCAAACCATGGCGTCCATCTGCTGAAAAGGCTAATGACGTGACAGAACCAAAATCGCCGGAAAAGCTTCTCACCTCCCGTTTGGCTGATACATCCCACAATGATAATGTATTTTCTTCATTTGCCGCCAAGGCGTAACGGCCATCCATGGAGAAAGCATAGGGAGTGATCTCCCGCTTCATACTGCCGGTGCTTTCACCTGTCTTGAACATACCGTTCATCCCCCCCCCGGAGATGCCCGTTATCGTTATTTCCTGCCTGTCATTACCTGAGATGACGGTTTGGTCCTTCTGGCCAAAAGCCAGGGTATTGACAGGCTCGGAGCCGGTATTGTAGGATATTATTTCTTTCCCCGTTAGAACACTCCACAGGATTATGGCACCGTTAGCGCTTCCGGAAGCAAGTTTGCGATTGTCATGTGAAAAAGCGAGGGATCTGACAGATCCTTTATGACCTTTGAGAATGTACATGCAATTACCGGAAGAAATATCCCAAAGCATTATGGTATTATCGCTAAGGCCGGAGGCGGCATAGCGTCCGTCAGCGGAAACGGCCACGGTATTGACCAAAGCTGCTAAAGCAGCATGTCCTTCTCTAACCGTCGGCATTCTTCGATCTTCCGATTCTTCAACATCCAGGATTATTTTTGCCGCCAACGCCAGTTCGACCTTCGATTCATTATCCTTTCCGCTTCCTCCAGTCGTCGCGCACCCTCCCATGAGGAGGGTGATAAGAACAATAATTATTGCCAAGCGTTTCATACGGCTAACTCCTTTCCGTTTACATTTGTTACATTACGCCCTTGTACCAGCCCCCGTCGATCTGGATCGCAGCGCCGGTGATGTAGCCCGCCTGCTCCGAGGCGAGGAAGGTCACCAGGGCGGCGAATTCCTCCGGCGTTCCCAGACGGCCCATGGGAATGGCTGACTCCCATCTTTTGATTACCGCTTCCGGGGTTGTCTTCTCCTTCTCCGCTACGGCCCTGGCAAGGCTCCGAACCCGTTCCGTCAGGGTGTAACCGGGACAGACGCTGTTTACCGTAACATTGAACGGGGCCAGTTCATTGGAGAGGGTCTTGGCCAGACCGATAACGCCGGAACGGATGGTATTGGAAAGGATCAGACCGTCAATGGGCTGTTTCACGGAAATGGAGGTCATGTTGATGATTCTCCCCCAGCGTTTCTCCTTCATCACCGGCACAACTTCCCTGGTCATGACAATCGTGCTCAGCAGGTTCAACCGGAAACCGGATGCCCACATGTCGTCATCGATGTCCAAAAAACCCACCGAAGGCGGTCCGCCGGCATTGTTGACCAGAATATCCACGGTTCCGTAATGTGCCATGGCCTTGCGGACAAACTGGGTCGCCTGCAACGGATCAGAAACGTCCGCCGCCACCGCAAGAACCTCCGCACCCGTTTCCTTGCGGATAAGTTGTTCCGCCTCCGGCAAAGAAGGATCATCGAGGGCGCAAATTGCCACCTTCGCCCCTTCCCGGGCCATTTCCATGGCCACCGCCAGGCCCAGGCCCATACTTCCCCCGGCCACCAAGACCACCTTGTTTTTCAATCCCAGATTCATAACACCCTCCATTTTTTCTTTATTCATAACAAAAATTACGGACCGAGGTCAATGGGCAACCAATAATAAAATTCTCCGGAGCCAGTATTAACCTTGACACGCTACAGCCCCACCGATATACTCCGTCCTCCAAGGAAATAAGCTACCGAAACATGACGGCTTTTCAAGAATGAGCAAACCAAAAAAAACCAAGACCCTGCATCAGGCCAAACAACCGACATTTCGTTCGCTGGCGCCAGCCCTGGCGCTCTCGCTATTGATTCCCTTTGTCTTGTTTTTTGCCGCAGAAGGTTGCATCTCCTTTGCCTTGAGTCACCCCCGGCTCATTCCCAAGGGATACGCCCTGAATTTGTTGCGTTATTATTATGCCAATTTTGAACGCGATGTCATTCAATTCTCAGAGGCCTGCTCCCGTTATGATGCCGGCTTATTCTACACCCTCAAACCCGGGGCCTGCCGCTTTGCCAATCGCGAGTTCGACGTAGAATACACAATTAACAGTCTCGGGGTGCGTGATGATGAGTCAGCACTGAATAACCCTGAGATTGTCGTCATCGGCGATTCGCAGGCAATGGGCTGGGCGGTCGGACAGAGGCAGACGTTTTCATCGCTCCTCGGGAAGCTGACGGGGAAGAAGATATTAAACACAGGGGTTTCATCTTATGGCACCGCCCGTGAGATGATCATGCTCGACCGCGTTGCCAGGGGCAGGCTCAAATATCTCATCATTCAATACGCCGACAATGATTACGATGAGAACCGCTACTTTGTCGTCAATAATCATCGCATGAACATATCTTCTGCCGAAAAGTACGAGCACGTCCGCCGTTTTCACAAGGATAATACCGGATACTATCCTGGTAAACACATCCTTACCCTGATTAAAATTATTAGAAGCCCGGATATCAGTATCTCAGACCCGGTTGCATCTCCTTATCAATCGGATGAGGTTGACGCCTTCCTTCAGGTGCTGCAGAAATCCCGTCCCGATCTCCGTAATCTTAAGATAATTGTTTTTGAGGCTGATCCTTATGCCGCGAACGACAGATCTTTTCTTGAAAATTTAAAAAAACAAATCAAAGATCCTTCCTACCCGGATCATATTCGCAACATGATCGTTCTTGATTTGGGTAAAGAGCTGAACGCCGGCAAATATCTCACCCTTGATGATCACATGAATACCGATGGACATCGGTTGCTTGCCGAACGACTGACTGCTATCATTCAGAAATTGGAAAACAAACGTTGATTTCATCAGATTCATTATTTTATTTCCCTCCCCTTAATCCCACCGTCAAGGAGGGGGGGGGGAATAATGGGTTTTTGTGAGTTCGCTATTTTTATCTGTTGACAAGCCTTTGTTTTTATTTTACCGTCAGCGAAACTTTTTTAAGGCTGAAATATCGTGACCGGTGAGAAAAGAAGAACGGCTGACAGCATGAACAATCTGTTCGGATTATTGCGCCTCTCTCTTCTTCTGGTGGGCTTGTACCCACCGCCCGGCGATTTTAGGAGCTAAAGAGTACATCTATAAGAAATCCTAAGAGGCCACGGGTGGAGAATCCGTGGCCTTTTTATTTTTTTGCAAAGGGGACAGGGCAATCATGTACGAAGTAATCTGGCATGGAAGAGGGGGACAGGGGGTGGTCGTCGCCGCCCAGATGCTTGCGGAAGCTGCATATCTGCAGGAATTCAAAGGAGTGACCTCGGCACCGACGTTCGGACCGGAAAGACGGGGGGCGCCCTTGACGGCCTCCACACGGATTGCCGAGGAGCCGATCCGGATTTTCTCTCAGATCGAGGAGGCCGACATTGCCGTTGTCCTGGACGAGAGTCTCTTCAAGGTTGTCGATATCTTCAGCAGACTCCGCAAAAACGGCCTGCTGATCATCAATACCCAGACACCACTGGAGAAGTGGGACGAGCAGGGAGAATACCGCATCGCCGTCGTTGACGCTGCCGGCATCGCCCTGAGACACCATCTGAGCAAGGAAGGGGCGCCGGTGGTAAATACCCCGATGTTAGGGGCCTTCGCCCGGGCCTCGGGGATCGTCTCCCTGGAAAATATCGAAAAAGCCCTCAATCACAAGCTATCTAAGGAGCAGGGGGCGCGGAACTTCACCGCGGTGAAGGCAGCC
>JAPLJZ010000097.1 GCA_026388335.1 Deltaproteobacteria bacterium | reverse complement strand
AGAGGAGGAAAGATCATGAAGAATTTAGCTCTTGTTGTAAATCGGAAAGATGGAACCCGTGGCGTTTCAATCATGCGTCCATCGTTATTCGGAAATCCGTTCAAGATCGGACGTGATGGCTCCCGAGAACAAGTTATCGCAAAGTTCAAGATTTATCTCTGGAATAGAGTTCGCGTTGACAGGAAATTCTATCACGCCCTTGAAGATTTGCGAGGTCAAACCTTGGTGTGCTGCTGCAAACCCCTTGCTTGTCACGGCGACGTTATCCTGGCTTACCTCGATTGGATTTCCCAAACGGCCTTCAATCCTTTCCTCGCAAAAGATGAGAAAGAATATCCCGATGTCAAATGCGACAATTGCGGAGATTCTCTCAGCATGAGGGGCAGGCGGATTTACTCGGTCTGCAACTCGACACTTGTCCTCTGCAATACATGTAACCACGGTAAAGGCGAAGTGATAAACGATTTACCCTGCGAATAACCAAGTCCCATCCGGATCATGAAGCCGACGCCAGCAACCAGGGGGTCGGCTTTGCTGTTTCAGTCAACTCACTCAATCAATTCCGCGCAATCCTGCCACATCAAAAGAATTGAATCGTAACTAAACCAGGTTAAAATTTTAAGGAGGCTACCATGAACTCAGAAGCGCAGCTTTTCAATCACAACGATTTCGGCGAGGCATACATCGGAATGTCTCTTCACACCGCAACCATGACGCAGTCCGAACGAATGATCCACGAAGATTGCGTTCTGTCCGGGGATGCAGTCCTTGCACCTCACGCCAACGTCAAATCCGGCTGCAAGTCCCACCTGCGCCCGGAGCTTATCGCAAAACGCACTGGCTGCACTTTCGCCCAGGCAGTTCAACTCTGCAACGCATGGTGCATCATTGAGGCCACCTCCAAAATGGTCGATACATTCATCCTCTGGATCAAGGTCAAGGGCGCTGCACAGGCGGTGACCTACTTTGAGAAACTCGCATGCCAGCTTGCCGAAGTTGAAGGCGGCTGCGAGGAATTTGAGTCAATGGGCGACGAGGGCGACCCCGAAGAAGGCGATGTGATACCTGAAACGGTCGGGTTTCATCCCATTGGCTGCACCATAAACACAGTAGCTTATTGTGACGTCTGCGAAGCACCGAACGACGTATCCCAGACTTTCGGAGAAGACGATGAAGCGACAATATATTGCAAACATTGCGACAACTCGTTTAAAGCTTACAAGTACGCATGGGAAAAGCCCTGGGAGTCGGCCCAGCCCAAAGCGTATCGCAGCCTTCTCAACAAACTCCGTTATTGCGAAAAGCTCGACGTCCTGTGCGCAATCGGGAAGGCTATACACGAGAACAAGCCCTTGACCAAAGAGCAAGGCGGCACTCTCTGGTTCGAATATCAGAACGCCCGGAAGATGAACAAGGGTCAGGCCGGCGTCTTCTGGCACGAGTACAACAAGGCCAAAGCTCGTCTCACCGGGGACGTCTTCCACAATCTCGGTGAAACAGCCAAAACGATAATGCACCTCATCACCGCCACATCCGTTAAAGATCTTGGCCGTATCGGCACCATGATGCACAAGGTTCAGACCGGCAAGGCGTTCATGACCAACCCCCCGTCAAAAGAAGAATGGGGGATTCTCTGGGCAGCATACAAGGCCCGGAAGCCGAACCATGAAGCAGGCTCGCAGGCAGATGCGCCACAGGCGATAAGCCAAGCTGCTGTGTCAATTGAAATCCTTGAACCTTTTCCGCCTCCACCACAGGGTCAGCCTTCACAAGCAACTACGAAGCAGCTAACGACAATCCTTCGGAAACGCCCAAAGCTGCAAGACTTGGCGGCTACATTCAACCTGGCGCACCGTGTCCGTTAAGCATACTCCACCGTCAGCGGCTGTCCTTCCACCGAGGAGGGGCAGCTTCCTTTTTTCCCAGCGGAAAAGAATTTAATACAGGCTATCTTGCAGCAAAATAAATTTCAAAGGAGAACACCATGAACACATTGATCATCATCGGAAACTTGGGACAAGACCCGGAGCTGAAGTACACGCCCAGCGGAACAGCAGTCGTTAATTTTTCCATCGCCGTCAACGAGCATTACAAGGACAAGGACGGCAACAAAGTCCAGAAGACCAACTGGTTCAGAGTAAATGCCTTTCAGCGCACCGCAGAGATTATCAGCGAGTACTGCAAAAAAGGCTCCCGAATCGGCGTCACCGGTCAGCTTCAGCAGCGCATCTGGACGGATAAAGACGGCGGCAATCACAGCGTTGTCGAAATCAGGGCGCGGGAAATCGAATTGCTCTCCGCCAGAGAGGGCAACGGTAACAACGGTCACGTTAATCCTCCACCGACCAACGGAAGCGAATTTGCACCCCCGCTGGACGACGACGATATCCCGTTCTGAAATTAGCCCCCGCAACAAAAGCGCAAACGGCTTAAGAATCAATGCCGTTTGCGCTTTTTTTGCAGTCCATAATCCGTCACCGATTCCCAAGCAAAAAGAATTGAATGAGGGCTGTCCTACAGCAAAATAAATATGGAGGAAAAATCATGTTCAAACTTTATACAACTGCGGAGCAATTCTATCATGACAATCCATCCCTGAAACTTTCGGCATCAACACCAAATGCTGAAAAATACGCCAGAGACGCAGCAAAGCATTTTCGCAAAATGGGTCTACTTGTCATGCTCCTTTACAACGACACAGTCCTCAACTGGATCGACTAACTTTCAGGCGGCTGTCCTTCCAGGATAGAGGGGCCGCCGCCATTTATCGCTATTTATCATATTCTAAAACAATGGGCGTAACGCCTGAAGCGGGAGGCAAATCAGTGGAAAATATTAACGTTTACAGTGAGGGACGAATCAGGACATTGAAGGCAGGAATGAGTCTTGCCGAGTATTTAGCAAAACATCCGGGAGCCATCCAGGTGGAAGTCCCAACGGTGGAGGAGCTCCGGGAGTGGAACAGTGACAGCGGCTGCGATGCGATTGACGGTTGCTGGGTGGAGCCGGACGGCGAGTGCAGACATGGCTTCCCATCGTGGTTGGTTGCCTTGGGAATGATATGAAAAAAAGAATTGAGGCGTGTGTGTCCGACGTTGAAATAATTATCCGGGAAGGAAAACACTTATGAAGACGTTCAGGTGTGTCATCGCTGGTTCAAGGACATTCAACGACTACTCGGCGCTTGCAAAGAAAATGGATGCGTCCCTGGTCAGGCAAATAAAAGAAGGGAACGCAGTTACCATTATTTCAGGAACAGCACGCGGCGCCGATCTGATCGGTGAACGCTACGCAAGGGATCGCGGTTTCCAGGTTGAAAGGTTTCCCGCGGACTGGAACAGGCACGGTAAAGCAGCGGGATACAGAAGGAATGAAGAAATGGCCGGTGTCGCAAATGCCGTCGTGGTCTTTTGGAACGGTTACTCACCGGGCACACAGCATATGATCACGATTGCAAAAGACCACAGGCTTCCGCTGAAGGTTGTTACATTCGACTGCCCGGCGTAATTAACCATATCTCTGACATCATGAAAATGACAACTGCATCCAACTGGATTTCCTGTCGCCGGGAACGAGTTATTTTGGCGGTACCTTTTACACCAATCAAGCAAAGGCACTGCCATATTTCGTCTTCTCTGGAGTGGCCTCTCCAGTAGTCTTACCGACGAGGGGGCGGTGCCAGCACATCTCCTGGTACCTCAATACTTTGGTTTTAAGCAGCTCAGCGTAACATCCGACTTGATTGGAAGGTAGGCTTAGAGGCAGCCATCCTTTAAAGAGTAGACGTAAACACTCCATCCGGCGCGAAACGCTAAAGGGGGTAAGAGCCTTTGGTGATGTGCCATGGATGGAACACAGGGTTATGGTCTTTTGGCGTAACAGCACACCAATCTCATTTATCAAAAACCTCGTGGAAATAACGTCCCTCCCCATACGGATGCCGTTAACGCCGGGAACAAATTTGATCTATGCTGTTCATCAGTGAACTTATAAGGAAAAAATTCTAATACAGGAGGTCCGATGAACCACAACACATCAGCGGAAAAGAGGAGGAAAAAGAAACTCAGCACCGGCCACCGGCTGCTGATCCTGGCAGTATGTGCCGCTTTGTGCCTGATGCTCGCCATGCCTGCTTTGTCAACTCGTGATGACTGCAAGGGATATCCAGTGACGCTGCTTATGGACAAGGACTATTTCCCCAGCCTTTCCAAAAAGATACAGGAAGCCAGGAAAGAGATCGTCATAGCCATTTACCTTTTTAAAACAAATGGTTTCCCTGCAAGCTATACCGACATCATTCTTGGTAATCTGGCCAAAGCTAAGCAAAGAGGGGTTCTGGTCACCGTCATTCTGGAAAAGGACGACCGTACAGATTCCTTTGTAAACGATGAGAACGCCGCAACAGCGCAGCGGCTGAAAAAATCTGGTATCGCCGTTTATTTCGATAATCCCGGAAAAATGACGCATTCCAAACTGGCTGTGATCGATAAACGGTTTACCTTTATTGGCAGCCATAACCTGACCCAATCGGCCTTGAAGTACAACAATGAATTCTCCGTGCTGATCGATTCAACTGATATTGCGAAAAATACAATCAGCTACATCAACAACCTTCCCCGATGATCCCATGACGCGTCGTCAGCATCGAAGAATAAAATCTTTGTCTGTTCTGTCATAAAATTCCAGAAGGAGGAGACCATGAACCTGAACGACGCATTAAACTTCATCACCAATT
>JAPLJZ010000190.1 GCA_026388335.1 Deltaproteobacteria bacterium | reverse complement strand
GATCTGGCCGAAGAACGTACAGACGAAGCAACCGGTCTATCCGAAACCGGCCTGGACAAAGTAACGTGGACGCCGTCTTACTAACTCAGTCCCTGATCAGCGGCATCATGATGGGCATGGTGTATGCGCTCCTCAGCGTCGGCTTTTCCCTGACCTGGGGGGTCATGCACGTCATCCACATCTCCCATGCCGCCTTCGGACTCCTCGGGGCCTACCTGGCCTATAGCCTGTTACAGTATTTCGGTATGGACCCCGTCGTTTCGGCGGCGGTGTCCGTGCCGCTCCTGTTCCTCCTAGCCTGCGGAATCTATCAACTCCTCATCAGGCCCATCACCAGGGCCAAGGAGGTCATTGTGGCGTCGATGATTCTCACCTTCGGCCTGGCCATTATTCTGGAAAACGTCATGGTCCTTATCTGGAAGGCCGATCCCCGAGTTTTGACGCCGACTTACGCCAGCGGCGCCCTGATTGTGGGACCCTTCTATTTTCAGTATCCCCACCTTGTCGGCTTCGGTTTGTCCATCGTGGGGATAACCGCAATTTATCTGTTTCTGAAAAAGACTTATACGGGCATGGCGGTCCGGGCCGCCTGGCAGCAGCCCGAGGCCGCCCAGTTGTATGGCGTCAACCTTTACCGGATCAGCATGATCACCTTCGCCCTTGCCGTCTCCACGGCCGGGGCCGGGGGCATCAGCATGGCCCTCCTCAATTCCTTTGAGCCCCACTCCCACAATCTCTGGCTCATCTATCTCTTTTTAGTGGTAATCGTGGGCGGGGTGGGGAACGTTATCGGTACGGCCCTGGCGGGACTCATCATCGGGGTAATCACGGGACTCTCTATGGCCTTTCTTCCCTATCAGTGGGTGAATCTGGTTACCTTCGGGCTCCTGATGGTCTTTCTCATCTTCCGGCCCCACGGCCTGTTTAAGCAGGGGGTATAAAAATGCAAAAATACCGCCTGGCCGCAATTGCGATCCTGATAGTGATGCTCGCCGCCTTCCCGTTCCTCGAACCTGAGGTCTATTACCTTTCCTTCATGTTCTCCGTCTTCATGTACGTGGTTTTGGCCTCCTCCTGGAATTTCATCGGCGGCTATGCCGGCTACCTGTCCTTCGGCCACGCGGCCTTCTTCGGGATCGGCGCCTTTGCCACGGCGAAAGCGGCATCGCTGCTCGAATTGACTCCCCTCCTGACCATCCTGGCCTCGATCCCTGCCGGGGCGTTGGCGGCACTGGTCGCCCTGATCGTCGGCTATCCGTGTCTAAAAATCCGGGGGCCCTACTTCTCAGTCGTGACGATCTGCTTTGCCTTTGTCGTAGAGCTGACCGTGAAGAACATCGAGTTTTTAGGTGGGGCGGAAGGAATCTGGCTGAAGTTCATGGACATCCCGGAAAAACTATCTCGCTCCATCCTGTACGAAGTCATGCTCCTCCTCATGGTTGTCACCCTCGGCGTCGCCTGGTGGCTCGGCCGCTCACGCTTCGGCGCCGGCCTGAGAGCCATCCGCTCCGATGAAGAAGTCGCCGAAACCATGGCCATCCCGACGGCAAAACTCAAGATCCAGGCCTTCATCCTCTCTGCCTTTTTCCCCGGGATTGCCGGGGGTCTCTTCGCCTATTACCTGACCTATATCCATGCCGACGTTGTCTTCAACATCAATATCTCCATCCTCATAGTCCTCATGGCCATGTTCGGAGGCGGGGGCACCTGGCTGGGACCGATCATCGGGGCCGTCATCCTGACCGTCGTCAACGAGGGCCTCTCAATCTTCGCCCAGGCGGAAATCGCCCGGATCATCTACGGTGCCCTCTTCATTGTCGTTACCATTTTCATGCCCAACGGCATCATTGATTTTTTCAGGAAAAAAGGCGGCGGTTAATCCGGGGACACCGTAATCACCCCGACACAGGCAGGCCACCCCATACATCATGGATGACGCCTGTTGTCAACTCCCCATCAATGACGATCACCTCTATCGAGACCCTGAATACTCCTGGGACGAATATATCCAGGCATAACGCTTTGAGAATTCGAATAATCAGCGAAGCTAAATTGAGGCATGAAGGATAGGCAAACGTACACGACGGATTCGTCATAGAGGGTTACCATTTTCATTTATAGTACCTTTTTTATTATTGATGTTGCACTTCCCTCCGCCGGATCAATAATTGGACCTCTAGGATAAAATAATTGCACGCTTTTCGTGTGCTCTTGTATATATTTTATTTCGTCAGGAAATAAAAATGGTTCTTCTACAATTTTTCCTACTTTTAATTGTTCCAAAAACACTATTGTATTAATAAATCCTTTGGGGTTAAAATGATATGCAACTTTCTCGTGGGATGTATGAATATCTTCAATAATATAGACGCCATTTTCACTTAGAAGTGGAAATAGCGCCGCAAAAGAAATGAGTTGATGTTCAACGAGATGACTTCCATCGTCTATTATTATATCAAACGGTCCTTCTTGATGTAAATTCTTCAAATCATCTCGGATAGATTGGTCTCCTTCGATAATTTTAACATTGGCAAAGCAATTTTTAAACTCCAACTGATCTCCGCTATCGAATCCTATTATTTTACATTTATTGTAAAAAAAATCGTTTAGCATCTTTATTGATGCTCCTTTATGTACTCCGATTTCTAATATTTTGGGGACAGTATATTTCTCAAAATATGGCTCGTAAATGTCTGTGTATTTATGGCATGTTGCTTTATCAGTTCCATAAAATTTTCCCAAACGTGTCAATCGTTTCATACTTTTTTATTCTCTTTCTCTGTTTACTTGCTTGATAATAATTTACTCTCCCCAGAGTAAGGTATAGGCAAAACACCATTGCGTGTCAATGAAATACTGGCCCTGTGGCCGCGTGAGATAACCCGACCCCGAAAATTGCGATAACTCACTTCCCGAAGTTATTTGATCATATCAAATAACTTTTGATTGTCTATCCGTAATTTCTAATCAAAAGTTCATTGACCTGCTTTTTTCGGTTTGCTCCTCCGGCAGAATATGATGTTCCTACCGTCTCGATTTTGAAATCCCTGAACAGATCCCGGATCTCCTCAGCATCGTTGATTGACATAATAAATCTGCCATTGATTTGGGTCAGGATGTCTCTCAGCTTTGTGAAGTCAGAGCGATTGAATATTCCACGGCCATAATAGTCCTCGCATCCATAATAAGGAGGATCAATAAGGTGTCCGGCTTGTCAAATCGTTGAATGATCGCATCATAGGGCCTGTTCTCGATATATACCCTGGAGAGGCGAAGGTGGACGGCTGATAGCTCTTCTTCGATTCGCAACAGGTTCAATCGCGGCTTTGATGACGTGGCGATCGAAAACGAAGGGTTATCGATGCGGGCCGCATATCCAGATTTCAATAAATAGTAAAACCGAACGGCCTTTTGGATATCCGTCAATGTGTCCGGATTCTCCAGCTTAAATCGTTCAAATTCATCCCTGGCCACAAGTATCCACTTAAGATATCGGATGAACTCTTCCAGGTGAAGCTTTACGACTCGATAGAGGGTAACCAAGTCGGTATTGATGTCATTAATGATTTCTACTTCCGACTCTTCCTTTTTGAAAAATACCCAGGCAGCACCGGCGAACACTTCGCAATAACAATTATGCTTGGGAATCCGGGCAACGATTTTCTTGGCGAGCAGCGATTTGCCGCCCATGTACGCTAAAAAACTGTTCATGTGACCTCCAGTTGTTGATTTTTGGGGATCACCCTGCTATATGCCTGCGCGATCTTACTGTGCGGATGGTAGCGGGTTATCCCGTCGGGCGTCACAATCGCCTGGTTTGGGGAGGTCGCACTCCCTGAAATACTGTCCGCCTTTTATTTATGTCAGACTGTTCGCAATGATGTATTCATCGCCTTCTTGAAGGATGACCGCCCTTGCAGCGATGAATGTATCCCAAATCGGGCAGGGATCAGATCCGGCCATTAATTTTTCCGTTTTGGCCTTTGCCTCTCCCAATGCGATGATCAGTTGACTCGTGATTTGATCGACATCAGCCTTGGTCGTCACCTTCGTCCCCTGGAATACGATGGCTGTTTCGACCCATGCTGTCTCGTACCATTTAGGATCAAACATGCCCAAAGGCGGTGCCTGCGTTGGATTTCCAATAGGGATTATCACTCCCAGCGCAGTGATGGTAATTTTCTCTCCGGTGTCTTTGTCCCAATATTCTTGACCACGATAATCGTCCACCACCTCCCATGCATCATTATTGATTCGCCTGGCTGCCTGATTTGCTCCGGTTTGGGGAGGTTGATCGGGCGTCGCATGAGCGGGGATCATATATACCGTCTCTCTCGTTTTGGCTGTTTCCAGAGGATCGATTCTTGCCTCTGATGTGCCTAAATATTCGTAAGTATCTGGGTGCCAATGGTATATTTTCATGACTCTCTCCTTTAGTAAGCTTTTATGATCAACATTCGGTTGGTGTTAACCCCTCTGCTTTCATTGCCGCCCGAACCTAACGTAGAGGTGTCGCCTGCACCACCGTAGATATCCCTATTTGATCCCCCACCTGCCCCTGCTGCAAGTGTAGGGACTGTATGGTAATGAAGCCTATTCTCATCCGGCTGATCCGTTCCATTATGATCTCCAGCCTGTATCGTCGCGCCAGGCGCCGTTGGGGCTGTTCTACTTGCTCGATCCGGATCGGTTGCCTGGCCATGAGCCCAGATACGAATATGTCGTCCCCTTGGGCTTGGCAGATTAAAATGGCTGCTGTCAACGGCTCCATACCCGGTGCCGATGATGTTGAACAGCCCCTGATAGGTTGTACGTACAAGGGAAGTACCGTCTTCCTCAAACCAGCGGGTCGGAGGAGGTGTGTCTATCGGCCACAACATTTCTGCCCCGATAGGGACATCACTTTGGGGATCGAGGTTCATTACCTGATAATTTACGGTGTCATAGATGACCATAACCAGCGCACCCGCTTTGATGGCATCCGCCACCAGGGCTGCTCCGGCCGTATCTTTGATCGGCACGGTCGCCATGCCATTTATGGCGATGGTGGACGCTCCCGTGTTGGCATGGGCCGCCTTGAACACGATGGGCATGCCGGGCACATGGGCCGTTAGGGCAGGGGTCAGGGCTATCGCATATGCGTCAGCCGCCCCTGTGTCCGCCGCATAGTTAATGGGCGCCGATCCGTCCGCGTCCGCTCCGTCGTGCCGATGATTGAATATTTTGTTTAGAAACAGCGCGTTTACGATGGTTCCCAATATTCCCTGGGAAGGATTGCCATCGATAAAAATTGTTTTGGCCATATTGCCTCCTTTTTATTCGTAATTAAAGATGACTGCCGTGTGGGCCGGTTTCAGCTCTTCGATCAGGGTTTCCAGGGCATCATTTCCCGTCCACCAGGTGAGCAGTTCGCCCGTTACGGACATGCCCGCCCGGAATGAATAGATGGCAAAGCCATCGACGTTTACCCGCCAGATCCAGCGGACCAACTCATCGTTGATCCAATCTCCGGCACGGCTCCAACCGGACATAAAGGGTAGAAACTCATCGATGGTAATCGTCCAGCCAAACGACGCCGCGAGGGCGATGAAGTATGACTTGGACAGCCCTCCCAGCTCCCGGAGTTTCTTCACCACGGCATTGCGGCGCATCTGCAGCGGCGCGTCCGTTTCGGGAATCAGCCCGCAGACGCGCTCCCAGTCCTTGAGCAGACTGTAAGTCCGGTCGGGAAACATTTCATCGAGGAGACCTTCCGCTGAAACCTGGGCCGCATCAAGATGTTTTCCCTCGAGGGTAATATCGTCATCAAAGACACCGACGATTTCAGTGGGGAATAGCAGTTTCAATGAGTCTCGATGATTCATGGACTTTCCTTAAGTAACGCTGACCGTACCCGGCCTGAGCATCTCATAGTCGCCAGGTGTAACATCGTCTACCGGGACTGATATAACCGCATTGGCAGCCCCGGCCTGAATGGCAGTGGCGATGATGCGGCTCAGGTAAAGGGTTTCACCTGGTATCAAGGCGTTCATATAAGCTGTAATCTCCGTAGCGATCGCGGCCTTATCTACACCGGTTCCTATGACTGTGACCGTAACATTCTGATCGGCGATCGTCGGCGGAAGCACCCGGACCACAGATGCTGTCACAGGCCGGACGTCGTCAATATATTCCTTCACCTGTGCCGTTAGAGATTTCAGGGTATAGGCTTGGCCAGATGCCGTAAAGATGTCCGTATCCAGTGTCAACTGCGTGCCGCTGTCGACCGCCGTGACGACCGCTCGTGTGGACAGATCATCGTTGACGGCAACGTCGCCGATTTGCACAGGAGTTGTCGGCTCGGTAAAAGTTGCGGCGCTGTCGATAAGCTTATTGGTCGCTATATCAGTCACCGTTCCTATCTTGGCATGCGAGGAAGGCAGTTCCGATCCGGTGGTATCCTGATCGGCAATGATAACGACATCCACCGTGCCCAACCCCTGCCCAAGGGGGAAACAATAAGCGGCGCTGACATTGTCGATCGTCAAAGCCCATTTGATATAATCATATTTATTACCTCCGGCCGGAGGTCTACGAATATAATCCAGGAGGCGGGAAAGCAGTTCCGCGTCCGTCTCCCCGACTCGCCGGGCAAGTCCCCGGACCCAGGTGTGATGCTCAAGGAATTCCGTCTCGGCGGTATCAGGAAATATCTGGGCGGATATCCATTCCTGGTATTTATAGATCCCCCACAACGCGCTGGCCAGGCAAGCCGATTTGATGAAAATCAGGCTTCCCTGGGAAGTGTCCGCCTCGGGAAACTGATTGCGGTAATCCGTTAAAAGGGCGTTTAAGAGGTCGTCAAATTCTTTTTGAAAGGACATTGTTTCTACCTCACACCACGTCGATAAAGGTCGTAAAGGGCACTATAGGGCCACTGATGGGGGTCACCTCGATCAGCAGCTTCAGCCGGTGGATATCCTGCGTCCGGTCCCGCTGGGCAAAGACATCGATCGCAATGGCTTTCTTGGTATCCAAGAGCCACTGAAGGGCCTCGCGGCAATAATCCACGGCCAGGCGTGCCGTCGTCTCCGTGTTCTTTGCCCTCCGGAGCAAATGGAGCCGGGATCCGAAGGTCGTATCGGCGAAAAACGAACCTTGCTCAATCGTCAAAGACAAATAGATGTTGTTCATGATCGTGGTGGCCTTCTCGAAGGTCATTCCGGCCAGGCTGTTTCGGTCAACGATGTCAAGGGCAAAATCCATAATTATCCCGCTTTGGTAATGGTTGTACATACATTGTCCAGGGTCAGGTACCCGGACGGTTTCCCCGACGATCCGCCTCCAGGCTCTACACCGGCGTGGACATGGTTATTGAACAACTCCAATAGCCGCTCATCGATCAGATAACGGATCGATCCCCGTTCGCCTCCAAGGTTGATCAGAGGACAATTGACGGTCATTTCATTGGCCACGTCGGCGATCACCTTGTTTCCGCTCACGATATGAATGGTTTTGTCTCGCTTCAAGTGGACACAGTCACCTTCGTCGGTGTAGAGGGCCACTTCCCCCTCTTCAAGGGCCAGCCGATACCGCCGATCGTCGGAGGCGACGGCGATATAGTGATTGCCCTCGTTGATAATAATGACCTCCGCACCGGGCAGGGGGCGCGATGTAAGTCCGTAATGCTGGAAATATTCGCGGTCATCAAAGGTTTCATTGCTCCGCCCTGATGCGGAGAACATCTTGATCAACCCCTCGGCAACCTGCTTGACGATGCCGCGAATCATTATGCCACCAGCCCCGGTTCGCCCAGTTTCAGCTTTGTGGTCGGCCCGTCCTTCTTGTTCAGCTCAAAGGTGCGGCCATATATCAGGTAAACGCCATCGATTTCCTGAACCTCATCCTTGACCCGGCACAGTTCATTGATGGACCAGTTTGCTCCGGCCTGGCTATGTCGGCCCACCTTGTAAAGGAACTGCCGTCCCTCTCGCCGCTGCTTTTCCATGATTATGCGGGCATGTTCCTTCGGGCTCAGGCTGTCATTGTTGTCCGTCGCCACAAAGGGCTTATAAAACGGGAAGCTTGCATCCACCACGGGGGCGGCAGTTTTCGTATTGATCCCGCTGGCTGCCCAGATGGATGTGGCCCCCTGCTGTTGACCGACGACAGTGATCTTGGAATATCTTTTTGAAATATCGTCGATCTTGTCGGATTCGAGGACGTTATTCCCCGCACCGCTTCGGAGGAGTTGCAGATTGAAGGACGCATCCCCCAGGGCCAGCGGTCTGCCAAACACGAACGTGCCGTTCGGCAGGGAATAGAAAAGGAGTCCCCGGCTCAAAGAATAGGTTTTCAGCACCTCGAATATGGTCATGCCCGGCTCAATCTGGGCGATCTTTTGCGCGGCGTCACGGGCGAAGATAGAGCCTCCCTTGCCCGACGTTTTCTTTTTTCCCTTGCCTTTCCCGACAATGTTTTCCTGATAGACGATCTCCTTTCGATTGATGAAAGGAACGTCTTTCAATAGCATCTCCGCCAGACCCTTCAAGGTTTTCCCGGACAAGGTCATCCATTTCTCGCAATAGGAATCGACGAGGAGCCCCATGAGGTCCCGGCCAGCGACCGTCAGGGAAACACCGCGTTTATTGACCCGCCGTTGGACCTTGTCGATCAGGCCCGTCAGCTCCCTTTTCCCATTGACAAACAAATCGCAACGCATACCCGCTGTAATATTAGTTTCCGGATTGGCCAGCTCCAGGTGAAAGGCATCGGCGGGAGTATAGAGATCGGCATCGATCTGGTATTTTTCAAAATTCTCGATGATCTGATCGGGCACTTGGTTGCCGACTTTCAACACAACTTGATCAGGCATAAACATACACCTCGCCAGCGGTAAAATTGGGGTTCCTGATTCGGTTCACCTTCAACAGGCGCTCCGCATCGGTATAGGGCAAGCCGTATTTCAAGCAGACCAGGTGCAGGGGCATGGGATTGTCCAGGACAACTTTCATCATCCGTTCCCGTTCCAGACGGACCCGGTTGACCTGGATCAGCAAGGCCTCGGCCATCTGTTTAAGGCTGTCCATCTCGCGGGCCTTGGCTACGGCCCTCTCTATTCTATTTCGGACAATGGCCAGGGTTTCTTCCAACTCCTGAATGTTCATGATCTGAAAAGATGAAGTCGATATACTACCGCTGCTTTCCTCGGCGGCCTGATCGGCGTTGGCGTAAACCATCCCCACGGATTTTTCGCCGCTTCCGCCCCGGAAAGCATCATCATCGGCGGCATAAATCTGAGCCGCCTCCAGGGCCAGGCGCTGGGCGCAGGCGATTTCCAGATGAGTAGCCATGATTTCCTTCGCTGGCGTCGGGTCGGTCGGATTGAAGGACGTAAGCGAATCCAGCATGTCGTCAAAGGCGCTATCGAGTTGTTTGATAAAGCGCGTGGGAAAATTCTTTAACGAGGTATAAAGGAGGGCAACCCGTTCCACTATCCCGGCATTGGAGCCAAGAATTCTACCAGGCAGATTTTCTGCATAGCTGATCGTCGCCTGGAGGGAATTAACGGGGCTCATGACCTGGTTGACGATGGCTTCGGATGTGGCGATATAACCCTCCACAGCCCCGACAAAGGCCCTTGTTTTGTTGGAATATTCCTGTACCTGAGCCAGTAGCGCTTTCGAGCGGTCAAGGATTTTTTCTATGATACTTTTATCCGGCGGGGGCAGCGCCGCTTTAATATCGGAGGCGAGTTTTGCCGCCTGTTGTTTCTGACCGTCGGAAAAGGCTGTTTCCACCTTTGCCTGCACATATAAGGGAGGTGCACCGCCCTCATATGTGGCCCGCATCTGCTCGACAAAAACGATATCCACCACGGCGCAACGCTGACGGTCGTCATGCTGGACAATGAAGGACTCGATCTTGCCTTCCAGCAGTCCATATTTAGGATGCATGAGGTCAATCAGATCCCGCGAGGCCAAGTCGTTGAGCAATAAGATATGATAGCCATAGGTTTTCTGTTCGGCGTTATCGTAGAAATAACAGCGCATCCGGAGCTTGTGGGCCTTTTGCCCCATATCTTCCAGATCGACGCCGTCGGCATAGGGATAATCGTACTGGGCGATGGCCTTCTCAAAGGTATCTTCAATCGTCTCCATCTCCAGAGAGAGGCCATTGAACATACCTTCCATAGGCTGAATCAGTTCGCCTGCCACGGGAGATGACGGCATGGTCGACCGGGCGGCATCGGGAATGGCTTTAGGAACGGCGATAATGGAAGCTGCGGCGCTCGATACGGCGGATGCGGATTTTTTCAAATCAGGCATGGCTTTCGAGACGGACCGGGACATATTTTCCGCCGCCGGTTTCATCTGATCGACCAGGCCCTTTCCCATGCCGGTCATCTGAATCAGGGCGGGCTCCATCTGGGCTTTCATATCATTGGCCATGCCGGGGATCTTTGCCGACATCCCCTGCCCCTGTTTCTGCAGGTCTTTAACAATATCCTGCCCCTGGGCGGTGATTTGTTCTCCCATTTTCTTCAGGTCTTTAAACAGATCGTCCATCTTAGAACATGCCCCGGTCCAGATTTATCCGGACATCCGTATTCAGGTTACCTGTGTCTCCAATGATGCTACCGTTCTGATCGATCCGAAGATTGATCTCGATATCGTTTTTCACTTCCGGAGGCTTCATGCCTGCTATGGCATTCTTGATTACGTCCTCACGGTGTATGGAATCATAGATCATTTCTCCCAACCAGCCTGAACCATGATATTTGCCGCTGGACATCAATCCCGCTATTGCTCCGCTGCCCTGGTTAAGAGCCCAGCCTGCGCCGTATCCCGCGGCCGCAGGAAGGATAACCTGTCGGGGGAGAAACAGGGGGGTGTATTTCATCATGAGACCGCCCGCGCCTCTCCAGGCCGCACCGCCCCATGTTTTCAGCTTTTCCAGTACCATTCGTGTTGCGCTAAGCTTTTCCAGCGTTTTTGCGGCCGCCGCGCCCGTGGCTATATCTCCGGCTTTTTCCAGGCCCTTGCTCCCTTTCGATGCCATATCCATTCCTGTCGCAATACCACCTGCGGGCCAGTTGACGACATATACGGGCACGAGGCCGACGCCCATTGTTTTCGCCCCCGTATCCACCAGCTTGAACTCGGCCAGACGGCCTGCCATCTCGGCCCGCGATTTCAGAAAGTCGGAACTGATGATTGATTTGGCCGCACTTCCCGCACCGCCGCCGGGCAGGTTTTTTAAAAAATCCTTCCCTTTGAAATAAGCCAACCCGGCCAGGATCGCCGCGGAGATCCCGCCCGCCGTGAGAGCGGCCCCTTGGACAAGGTTCGGAGAATCAGCAACGATTTTGAGCGGTTTTTTGGCGATATCATAAATCCAGGCAAATCTTACCTTGACGGCGTCCAGGTGCCCCTTGACCTTGTCCAGTTGCGTGCTCCACTTGTCGTTGGCCTCGGCCAGGCGCTTGGCGGTGATGACCCCGGCGTTTCCCATGTCTTCCTGCGTCTTTTTGATCTTCGCTCCGGCTTTCTCCACATAATCCAACGTCTCCAGGAGACCGGGGGCAAGCTTGTTCAGAGCCGTGGCCAGTTTTTCCTCACTCCATCCCAGGGCGCGATAGTGGGCCACCTTCTCTTTCAAGTCATTGATGATATCTGCGTCGTCCCGCTTCGTTTTCTTTCCCGTCTCAGGATCGGTTTCAAAGACCTTGATCCCCGATCTCTGGAGTGTATCCGTTTTGGTCTCCAACTGGTTGATCATCTCAATCAGTTTCCCGGCGCCACGGGAGGAGTCGATGCCCGCTTTTTTCAGGCCGCCGACGAGGGCGAGGAAGCTCTCCAGATTTTTTGCGCCGCCCTTGGTAACATTTCGCTGAACAAGGACGTTCAGGGTTTCCAGATCGAGCCGGGAGGCGATCAACTTTTTGGCGACACTATCCACCTTGTCGGTGGGGATGCCATAGATCTTCATCAGACGGGACATAGTCTCCGTCGTCAGGGTCAGATCTTCACGCATCGCCTTGGAAACCATCGCCGATGAAGAAAGGACGCTCAAAACGCCTTTGGGCGTGCCCAGGTAGGTGAGTTTCTCGGCGCTCTTGAACAGGGCCTCCATGTTGTGGCCTTCACCAGCCGTTGCAGCGATTTTACTCCGGAGGTAATCCATCTCCCCTGCCGTGGCGGAAAGGCGGTGACGGATCGTCACCAGGGAGTCGTCAATGGGCATGAAATCCTTGATGGAGAAAAGACGCTTCGCGACCAGCCCCGTGGAGAGGGCCGCCGCTGCCGTTCCCAGGACGCCGATCTTTGAGGTGGCATACTCAAGGTCATTCTTTAGGCCCTTCACGACCCCGCGGAATCCGGTCAGGGCCTGTTCGCCCTGGCGCACGCCTTCCTTCATCTTGGCGGCGTTCGCGTCCAGCTCCAGAAAAACCTTCATGTCCTTGCCCATTTATTTTCCCTTTACCCGGTACTTTTTCCCCGATCCCTGCGGTTTGGTCATATCCTGCCATTCCTCTAAATACTGCAGGGCTTCCCTTTCCGGCATCGCCAAAATCTCCCTATAACGGAAACCCCTGTCCAGCAGGGCCAGAATCATTCGGCGCTGGGCGCTACCGCCCGTCGCGAAAGGAATTGCGACGTTCCGTCAGCCTCTTGTCCGCCGCTTTTATTTCCTCGAAATCATCGTCATGCATGCCCATGATCAATTCGGGGGTCAGGGCCTCCTTGGGAATCTCGCCCAGGGAAACGATCTGCCCGGCCAGGAGGCACACACCGGCATAGGCGTGATTCCGGACGGCACGCCCGGCCCGATCGGGATCGTCGTAAATGGCAATAGAATCGGCCACGAGTTGTTCCCGAATCTCGAAGTCCTTATGGGTTTTCCCATCGTATTCCACGCCGATGGGTAGCGTTCCTTTTTCCGTCAGCATCACGCACCAACCTTTCTATTTTTCGCCGAGAACTCGATCATTTGCGTGGCTTCCTTGTCGCCGTCGTATTTCACGCTTCCGATCTTGGTGACATAGACGCCGCTGTAGGTGACATTGGCACCATTATCGCGATAGATTTTGATCGTTGCGTTCTTAACCGTCGAAAAGTCGCTGGGCGGCGTATCTTTGGGAACTACATACTCCAGCTTTACACCGTGACGCTCCCGCGTCTTGATATGCCCCGTCGAATTCATCAGGGGCACTGTTTTGTAAACTTCGAACTCATTTTCTTCCACCGATTTGAAATCAGTGATACTTCCCTTGTCTCCCACCTCCAACCTAACCTGGGACACATATTCTTCAGCCATGACAGCCTCCTTTTAAAATCGCCTCTCGCGCCCCCTTTTAGGAAAGGGGGATGCGAGGGTGTTTGTTTACAGTAACAGATCGATCCGGCCAGCGAACACATGCAACCCGTTGACGACATCCACGGGGATCTTCGCGTTCAGGCGGTTCGGGTCCTGCAGGTCACGCTCCACGATGACGCCGTCGGCGTTGGCCGTCACCTCTTCCACGATTTCCAGCTCCTCCAGCTTTTCCAGAACGTCCATGATCTGGTCCCGCACCTGGGGTGGCGTCTTGGAGGAAAGCTTTTCCCTGGGGAAGCGCAGGCTGATCCGCTGCCGGATGGCCTCCCGCACATAGTCGAGGGTCCGGATGGTCGTGACGTCCAGAAGTGAGATATCGTCAATGCCCTGGGGATCGTGAATGTACGTCGTAATCGCCCGGACGATCTGGCTCTTTTCTCCGGGACCTACTTCCAGGGGCGTTGTGCCGTTGTAGAGCAGGTTTTCCTGCTCCGTCCTGGAGAGGCGCTGATCGATCGGCGGCGCCGCGATTCCTTTCAACTCCAGGAGGTTCAGGGGCCGCGCCGGATCCTCCTCAAAGGCCATGACGGCGGCAAAGGCCGCGCCGAGTTCATAGGCCGGGCTCTTTGTCCCCCGATAATAGGCGCAGACGATGCGCCCGTGGTTGACCAGGCCGGAAAGGGTTGTACATGAACCGAGAGCGCCGTCGTATCCGTAAACGCCTACGCCTGGTCGCTGCTCCATCGGTCCGCTGACGTTGTCGAGGTGATCCCGCAGGGCTTCGAGAGATGTCTGGTCGTTAAACGGGGACACCACGATGTGATATTGCTCAGCGAACACAGGAGCCAGGGCATCCTCGATATCCGGGTCCACGGCGCCCGCCGTGGTCTGGGCGAAGGTTCCCGTAACGCCGGAGGCGGTGATCTCTGCGGCGAAATCCACCTGGTTGGGGACGGTCCCGGCATTTCTGGCCGTGAAGATGACCTTGTGGGTATTGGCCTCCGTTCCCACAGCAGCCGTGAAGGGCAGGTCGGGGTACTTGGCCAGTTCCGCGACGAGGGCCGCAGCAATTTCAATAGCCGTGTCGGCGGAGGCGATCCCCATTTGCATCCGGACATTCCCGACGTATAGCGTGATGACGCCTGTCGAGGTTGCCGGGCCGGTTATGGTGAGCGTCTCCACCCGTTTGACGGGGGCCGCTGTCGCATCGGCCAGGGCACAGATCGTGAGATCGAGATATGGATTCGCCTTGATGGCCGCCCGTGCCATCAGGTGTGCGATCGAGCCCGTTCCGAAGTAAGCCGCCGCCTCGGTGTCGGAAAAGACCGTCGTCGGCACACATTCGGCGACGCTGCCCGTGGAGAGCATCGGGGCGATGATCAGGGTTCGCTGCCGGTTGGCGGGCAGGGTCCGCACCGCAAGCTTGGTATTGAATTCCATGTACTTCCCAGGCTTGCGGATGCTGCTGGGGATCTGGTCAAATGAGATGTTTTTACTGGCCATCAGACTTTACCTCCTTCTTTTTGGGTGTTCCCACCACGGCCATCAGCGACCCGTCAGCAACGAGCCTTCGGTAATAGGCGCTGTTGGCCACTTCCTCAGGGGCGCTGTCCGTAATGTACGCTCTGGGCTTCCCCTCTTTCGGGCACATGGTACCCGGCGCTGCCTGAACTTTCATGGCTTTTCTCCTTTATGCTTCAATTTCCAGGGTTACCGTATCCTGGACGACGGCGGCTTCGTCTTCGAGCCGCAGGTAATATCCGAGGCCGACAGTGATCAGGTCCGTGATTGCCTCATCGGATAGCTCGTTAATAATGAACCCGGTTTCAAACTCTATTTGAAAGACGACTTTGCCGTCTTCCGCCTCTTCCTTTTCGGTGATATTATCCAGCCGCTTGGGAACAAGGCGATCGATTTTCAGTCCCAGGGACTGGCCCACAAGGGAAGCCAGGATAGCTTCCAACAAAGGATAAACACCCTTGCGCCGATCCCGGACGCTCCTCAGATGCTGAAATGTGACGATGACAAAGACGTTCGCCTGTAGTTTGTAACTTTGGGCGACCCTCGCGAATCCCCCGCCGCCCACGATGACATCGATGGACGGGACGGAAAGCGACTTGTGGGCTTCCTCAATGTCAACGCGCTTCGGTTCGGTAATCTTGGCATCGAGCCGCTCGACGATCTTTTCTTCGATATCGGTCAGCATCAGAATCCTTTCAGGGAGTCACGGGTAAATACCCTGTCGCTTACGGATTTATTCGACTCGGCCCCTCCGGAACTGACCGGCGCCGGAGGCGGATCGATGCCGAGCGAAAGCAGGCCGCGCGAGATATCCTTCAACCTGGCCACCGCCTTGTCGTAAGCCTTTTCAACTTTCTCCGGCACGGTGCGCCGCTTGTATAGGTAATAGATCGAGATCTCTACCGACAGCCCTTTGACCAGCGGTACGACGGAAGTAAACGGCACGGTGTACTTTACCGCGCAGTAACCGTCGATTTCCGCATCCGCCGTCGCAATGGCCTCATCGACCCGGCCGATCATCGGCGCATGGCCGGGATCGGCCGGGTCGATCGTCGCCGGTTTCAAATTTTCGTCGTCCGTAAGCTGGATCAGCTTTCCCTCTGTGAGGAGCTTCTTTATGTCGGTCAGTGTGCTGTAGGGCATCCCTTATCTCCTGTAACGACAGGCTTAAAACCGTATCCTGGAAGGTTCTATTTCCCCCCGGTTTTTGAACCGGTTTTAGTCTTTTTCTCCGAGGCTGTTTCCGGATTGTCATTATCCGTGACAGGTTCCTCCGGAAGCACCTCGACCACAAGGAGCGGCTCAGCCTTCAAAACCGCCAGGGTCTCTTCATCTACATCGATCTTCCGGGGTTTGTCCGTAAACTCCTTCCCGGCCCGGCGGAACGTCTTGGGTATGGATCGTACTGATATCATCATGAGTTGTTCTCCTTTCTCGGCAGGGAGACATGTTTGTGCCATGTCCCCCTGGAATTTCGGTTATGCCCGGCTATGCCAACCAGGGGACGTTTACGGACTTCGCCGTGGTGTACCAGATATTGCTCTCGCCACCTGCTTTGTTGGCTGCATCGACAACCTTCTTGGCTGCAGACTCAAGCAGCGGACCGTGGATGAGATGGGTCGGGATGATCCCGAGAGGCGTCTCTCCGTCTTCCCGCTTGAAGGACATCATCGCTGCCCGTGCAGCAGCGTAACTGGTTTCATCGAGGGTCTGTTTGCTGCCGTATGCCAACTGCCACAGACCGAATCCGACGTTTTTCCTGTCATCCACGCCGTAGATGAACTTTTTGCGCATGAAGGTTTCCGGATTGTCCGGCTGATCCAGAGCAACAAATTCGGGTTGCTTTCGCATCTGAAGGATCATCGGTTTTATGGGGCGGCGCAGATCCATGAGGAACCACGGCTCTCCCGCTCCACCGCCTGAATTGGAGACCTCACTGTCACCCCAGGGATGGTCCGTGTCGAAGAAATACTGGCCGTCGAAGCAGCGGGTAGCGAAACCCAACTTGAGGAGCGAGAAAACCAGGATGTCCGGATGTTCCTTTGCCGCTACGGCAAGGCCCTGGATTCTCGGATTGTAGAGTCCGAGGAGATCGTCCGCGATATCGTCACGATCCACGCCGATCGTGGCTTCATAGGGTTTGTTTTTGATGGTATAGTCAAATGCGGAAAGATCCTTGATGACCCGGTCGCCGATCCATTCCCGCATGGTAGGAAAATCGCCGAGCCACGGATATCCCTGCTCCCGGCCGACCGACGGGACTTGCATGGCCACAAGATCCCACTGACTGGGCGCTCCCTCGAACGCCTGGTTGAAAATAACCTTGAACGTCTTATGTGCCCCCTGCAAGGTTGCCTGATTGATGATCATTTTATCCTCCTTCTGATTGAGGCGCGGCATACCGCACCTGTTCGTTATTTGTTATTATTCGCCGTCATCCTTGTACATGACCAGAATGATGTCGCAGTTTGCTCCCGCCCCGTCCGCTGTTTCATTAGCCTTGATCACCATGTCCGTGTTGGCGGCAACGGCTATGGCAAGGGCTTCCGCTTCGCCCTGGGTATTGGCGTCCGCTATGGAAGCCAGGACTGTATCGTTCAACTTCAGTGCCAGGGTTTTCCCCGCTCCGGGAGCTGTGCCCAGGTTGGCATAGGCCCGTTTCACCACAACGGGGAGCGGGGATTCCACGGCGGGAAGAACGATCGTCTTATCGGTGCCGTCCTTGGTCCAGCCGGTGAAGCGGGGCAGGGTTAAAAAGAACGGCCCCTTGGCCAGATCCTGAATCTGCTCTTCCACAGTGTCCGTGGCGGCCGGGAAATGATCGCCCGCATCCGTTGTCGAAATGGCCGACGCGGCATGCGCCCCGCTTGTGTCGGCGATATGCGTGGCCACGTCTCCCTGGACGATGGCCGGTTCAATGTCGATGTAGGCGTGTGTAGTGTCGATAAACTCGGCGATGACACCGCAGAAAATGGCGTTTGCTACATGTGCCGCCAAGTCAACGGTCTGATCATCCACGATAAAAACATTGTCGCCCATGTTGGCCTGGGTGATGGCATGGCCCAATGCCATTTTGACCAGCCCCCTGCGCCGCACCACGGCGGTCAGATCGCCGTCGCCGCCAAGCGAATTATCGACGTGCTCCCTGGCGATGCCGTGAAAAATCAGACCCGCCGTATCCGCGCCGGGAACCAAATAACCGTTTGCATTCAGACATGCCAGCGCCCCCGCATAAATAATGGTGAGTTCTTCAACCGGGGCGGGTATTTCCACCCCCTCCTTGTATTCCGTCTTTTTATCCCTCGCCAATGCCGTCATATTTTTTCTCCTTTTCAATCCGGGGTTGGAAAACCCCGGCTGTCTCTGTCATCCCGCACAGGCGGGAGTCCGTTATTTGTCGAATTTCTTGAACGTCTCCGTATCGATGCCCATCTGTTTGTTGATTTCCAGTTGAGTGGCATCCAGAGCGCCCTCCGCAGGCTTTTCCTCACCGATGACCTTACCCATGACGACCACCACGGGGGCCTTGGACACGAATACCTTGAACCCTTCGATATCCCGCTCGGCATATGCCTCGGCCCATTCCTTCTGTGCAGGGGTGATCTTTCCTTCCTTCATGGCCATCGTCACCAGGTCGCCAGCATCTTTCTTACCCAGGTGGGCTTTTAACTGAGCAAGTTCCTGGGCCAGGGTGCCTACCTGGCCGTGCGACTGTTTCATGGCCATGATAGTGCCGGTAATCTCCGACTCCGTCGCTCCCTCGGCCAGACCCAGTGCATCGAGGACACCCTTGTTTGCCACGATCTTCACCGGCTCTTTCAGTTTGTTAACTGCCATGATGGCATCCGCCTCCGTTGCACCCTCGGCCAGTCCGAGGAGCTTCAACAATTCTTTCCACGTCATATTGCCGTCCTCCTTATGTTGGTTGTTAAGTTCAAGTTGATTTTCCATGTATTTATTGATCAACGGGACCATCCCGTCGATATTCGGCTGATTGGTAAGGGCTACGTTTATGAGGCGCACGACCCGGTTATCGGAGATTCGCGTTATAAAGACGGGAGACACATAACGGTACTCTTTGTTGGCAATATATTGCCTGGCTTTCTCCGTCCAATCGACTACGGCCCAGATGCCCTCTTTGCCTTTGTTGATCAGTTTTGCCTTTTTGATCCATCCGGCAGCAGGCGCCTCGACGTCCCGGAGAGTCTGATGTTCGTAATCGATAACCATGTCGTTCTTTTGCGCGTCAAAGGCGGCTAAAACGGCCTGCTGGCTTGTTTCATCGCAGGTAAACTTCCCTTTCGGCGTTTCGATATCGATCCCGTATGGGATCACCTGAATCTCTTCGGGAACGGTGCCCGAAAGCTCCTTGCAAAGGAGAACCATCCATGTATCCATCGTTATTGACCTCCATGCTGCGTCAGGTAATTATTGGCCCCTTCCGCGAAGAGACTCGGGATGTTGGCCTTTTCCGCCGCATTTTTCAGAAATGGCTTGCCAACCATGCCGCGAACCGATTTAACCGGGTGAGCCGCTCCCCGCCAGAAAAGGGCCTTTTTGGACTTCGGGACGATTTTTGTCCTGTGAGGACCATATAGTCCGGTTCCCTCGTGAACATATCCGGCATAAGGAGCCGTGAACTTGATGATGCCCTTGCTGCCGTCATCTTCGATCTTGCTTGTTCCGGAGTTGGCCAGATTCGATCTTTTAACAGGAGCATCTTTCCGAGCCGTCGCCTCAATGGTCGTAACGACGTTGGTCATTCCTGCCCGCCTTGCGCCATCCACATTGCCTTCGAGGTTGCGCGGCAGTTTGTCCAGGTCCGGTGTGATTTTAAAATGGATCTTCATTTGACCCTCCGGAGCACCATACCGTGACAGAAGGGGTGGTACGGCGGCAATGTCCCGGCCCCGACGAACTTGTCTATGTTCTCGACCGTTGGGACAGTGCCCCGCATATCGTTCTCATATTCCTTTGCCGTCATGGCGGCCTGATTCATCATTTTCCCGTAGGCGATGGGCACGCTGATGACCCGGCCGTTCATGCTGCGGCAAAAATCGCAATCCCTGGTCGGCTCGTAGATTTCGATTTCCAAAATGGCAGCTTCCTGAAACTGGGCGACGCTTGCCCAATTGCGCGTGCGCTGGACGGAGGTATCGGCGATCCTCCGGATCTGCCATTCTTCCAGGTCGGAGAGCTTCTGGCCAAAAAGGTCCCTGAATGCTTGGACGTCCTCCGGCTTACCCCGTCCGAAAAGGCCCGCACCCTGGTTGAGGTAGCGTTCCTGTAAAAAATCCTGCGTCGCCTTTTGGGCTTCGGGATTCTTGAGATATGAAGAGATGTAAAAATGATCGAGCTTGGCCAGGAACTTCGTCGCCCGCAGATCCGGACCGCCGAAAGCCAGATCGATGCCGGGGGCCGTCCGGTAGGCACGGTAGATATCGGTAACCGTATCGGCGATAACCTTACGATCCAGAGCGGCGAAGGAAGCGCCGAGCATACCTTCTATCTTTGTAATGAATTCTGCCTGTACGGGCGGAGCGGAGAGGGATTGCAGCCACTCCTCGATGTCGTCGAGGGCCGTCGCTTTCACGTTACGGAGTGTCGGTCCGAGCCGTTCCATGTAAACGGAGACCCAGTCAAAAGTATCGCGACCATCGGGGATCTCCCCGGCCATATTGGCCATGATCTGTAGTTCCCTGTTTCTCGCCAACCCTAATATTGCATGTTGTCTCGGCAAGAATAGATGGTCTTTGTTTGCGTTCAATCCCAAAATGCCGGGAGGCTGCTGTGCCGCCCGCAGGGTCTTCTCTTCCGGTTTTGCCCGAGGGATTCCGAAGCGTTCATTCACGTGTGTCTCCGGTATGCCCTCAAAATTGGCATCTTTGACAAGGACCCCATAGATCTTGGCAATCTTTTCCAGATCTCCTTCATCCTCATAATGGAACTTCAATATCGGGATGCCCTTATCAGGGCCGAAATTGTAGGCGACCCAGGGTTTCAGGAGCTGGAACTTATATGTTTTCGTGAGCGCCTTCGCATCGTCAGCCTTGAGATCCTGGCGAACCAGTTTAGCCTGGTCCTCGCCACCCAGTTTTCCCGGCGTACTGTCGGAGCTGCCCGTATGCCCCAGCACTCCTTTGGACATGGCCTTATCGCAAAACTCGGCCAGGGCGGAATATACACCGGCATCCCCCCGGCGCGCCGACTCGAGTAATTCGATGATCGTATTGTCCGAGATCACTGCGGCGGCATCGACGCCCAGGTTGAAAACGGCTCGTTTGAGAGCTTCTTTTTCTTCCTTACCCGCGCCCGGTTTATACTTCCCCACCCGCATGGGAACGGAGAACAGTTCGTTAAAGATGACCCAGTTTTTGATGTCGTAATTCTTGAACAAGTACATAAAGGAGCATGGCCTCAGCAATCCGCCGCGGGCCGTCGCCCCGGATCTGGCGCGGTACTTGTGACCGATGAACTTGTTGGGAAGCAGTTCCTCGCCCCAGGTCGGGCTGGCGTCCGTGAGAAGGCGGGGATGCTCCAAAAGCACTGTGGCGGTGTTAAAGGTAAAACGCCGTTGATGTATCCACTTTATCTCCTTAGCCCAGACCTGCCCTTCGGACATGTCCCAGAGGATCTCCTGGACGGCAAAGCCCTTGCCGACGGCATCCATTGTATCCTTGAGAGCGTCCTCCAAGTTTTCGATATACTCGATCATCTCTTTGGCGGCAGCGGCGATCTTCTTATCCTCTGCCGAATCGGATGCCGGGAGCATCTCCCAGTCCAGACCCGTTACGGCCAGTTTCCGCGTTTGCAGAATCCCGCCCAGGTGCAGATCCTTCTCCTCCATCTCCTCGAACAGTTCCGCCTGGCGCATCACATCCCCCTGGTCTGCTTCCTTGAAAATGCTCGCCAGGCGTTGCGGTGTAAGCCCCTGGGACGGGTATGATGCATACCGGTCCCGAATGGTTTGGACGGCTACTTCCTCCAAAATCGGTTTATTCGATTTGATCTCCCTGCCAAACTGGTCTAAGAGCATGTCAAATTCACCCCCACAAGGCCCGTTGACATAGTTATAAACAGTGTCAACGAAAAGAGCGGCTCATCGTGGCCGGGCAGGTCCCAAAATCGATCCTGGGGCATTTTAGCCTTTATGCTGTTTTCCATGATTACCATGCTCCCCTTCTCATACCGCGGAACGAATCCCGAGATTGAATTGTCTCATAGCTGACGGACATACCATTCGCCCGTTGCAGATGGCTGATGGCCATCTCGGAGGCGTCCGGACCGTCGTCGTGAACCGTCGAATTCAAGATATAGACGAATTGCTCTTCAAGAACCTTTTGATCGCTGTGCCGTTTTTCAAATTGCATCTTCTTGTATTCCCAGAGATACTCGCAGGTGCCGATGATGCGCGAGTCGATCTTGCTGGTCGTGTGATGGATAGGCTGCCAGGGAAGATATCGGCCGACCTGCTTGGCATAGTTCTGAATCGCGTCGTGGAGAAAATCCTTGAGCATGTTCTCTTCCACAATCACCTGTCCCGGATACTGATCATGCTGGGCATAGGTAGCGGCAAAGAATTCGCCGATGGATCTTCTTTTGATCCAGGCGTGCATGCAGAAGAAAACCATTTCCTTTAGGTCCAGGCCCCAGGTGCAAACGGAGCGGAAGTCGCTGCTGCTGCTTGCAGTGCTCGCCGGATCGACGCCGTGGGCGAAGATCAGCGTGCGGGTGATGACCTCAACACGCTCATAGTAGGTGACCATTTCCTGCGGGAAAGGGCTGTCCTCGTCTGTCGATTTGTTGCGGTATTCCTTGTTGAAGATACGAGTGGTGACCAGTGTCTTTTTGCGTATCAGTTTATCCCAGGGCCAGCGCGCAGGCCACAGGGTGATATGGTTTTCTTCATCTACCACGGCATCGTAGACCTTGGAGTTGTAAAGCTTCTCTCCAGTTTCTTCATTTTCCGCAGCAATCAATTGCGACAGGGCGCTCTTGGCGTGAAAGACGTTCCCCACCATAGTGGCCGAGCAATCCCCCTCGATGCAGCCGAGGACCTCACCCTGGATGAACTCTATAGTAGCGTCGGTGACTTTCGGGCTCTTAACCGTGGCATTATCCTCCATATCATCGAGCCCGATATCGTCAGGCCGGTGAGGGCCGAATTTCTTTCCCCGCCACTGGTCGCCGCGCCCCAGCGCCTCGACCATTGTCCCTCCCTTGGTGACGAAAAGATCATCGGACCAGGTCCTGGTCTTGCCGACCGCGTCGCCGTAATCGTGACGCAGGCGGGGATTATCCTCCAACTCGACCTTGATCGAAACGCTGAACCTCTTGGCCTGGTCGTGGATGTTGGAGCCCAGCATGATATACTTGCGCAGCTTCTTGGCGATCCGGTAGACGCGCAGGCCGAAAGTCACAACGGTGGTCTTGGCGTGATCACGAGGTGCGCCGATCAGATTGAAGCCGGGTGTATCGGCGATCTCGCACCATTCCGCATGGCAGGACGCAGGTTCCGAGGGGAAGTAATGGGGCATATACGTGCGCATGAATTCCAGCGGATCGGCGCAACGCTCAACGCGTTCCCGCTTCTTTGCCGGGGTATCATCCTCGAACGGCGAGACGCTGTCGGCGATCTGCTTGCGCAATGCGGCAACATAATCGTCAAACTGCGCCTCAGATAGGTTCTGGCGCTTACGCATTGCCATTATTCATGCACTCCGTTTTAAACTGCATCGTCATGGCGTCAAAGTCCGCCGCCAGCGTCTTGAGCCCCTCCGGATCGTTTTCCCGCAGCCAGGCAACCATCCATTGCAGGTTTTCCAAAAACACCTTGGCCTTGTCGTATCCCGCCCCCTGAGCATCTTGCGCCCGGAACTTTACGACCAGGGCACCCAGCTTTGAAAGATTGTCCAGTGTGCCGCCTTCAATCGCGCCCGGCTGCCGCTCCTCGGCGAACGTCAACTCGCGTTCCAAAAGCGATTCCATCCGAAGGCCGAAGGATGCCTTGCGTGCCCTGGCCTTGTCCCATTCATCAAACTCCTCGTCGGGCTTTTTAGTTTGTCCCTTCCAGACCGAGAGGGTTTGGCGGGAAACGCCCAGGGCGGTCTCTATGGCTGTCAACGATTGCCCGTCGATGAACATCTGCCGGGCTACGGGCTCCAATTGAGGGCGAGCGCCTTTATCGGCCATTACTTCAGCTCCTCTTCCAGCCGTTTGATCTCTTCCAGCGATACGGTAAGGTCCGCCCATTTTGATTTCAGTTCGTCAAATTGGCTGTCCACCTCGCCGATGGGCAATTCTTCAGGCCGTCTCAGGCTGCAATCCAGATTGATGCAGATGGTTCGCGCTAAACTCTCGATCTCCATCCGGAGGCGCTTGACGCCATGTTCTAAATTGGTGAGCTTCACCCGTCGCATTTCGTTTTGTATGCTCATTTAGGCAACCTTTCGGCAATTCGTTCGTGACATGGGACCTTGTTCCGCAGATATGTAGTAAGTTCGACTGTCGCCGCAGTGCTGAGTCTGATGGTATCGGCCTGCTCGGAGGCCACTATCTCGTAAGACTCGACCAACTTGACGTTACTCTTGTACATGGCCATCGCCGCTTCGTGACGCTTTTCCATGGACCGGGATACAAGCACCAGAATGATCCAGGGGCCTAAAACCACGGCGCAGATGATGTAACCGATGGGCCAGGTTCCGATCTTGGAGACGATTTCCGCAATGGCCGTGAGTGTCGCTATCTGCTCAGGGGTCATATGCCTGGCTCCGTCTATTGCTCGACCGATCCGCCGGTGACGTTATGGTCTTTTGCCAATGCCCCAAGTGCCGCGATACCGACGATTATAGCCAATTGATTAGGTTCAATGTTGCCTTGCTGGGCGGCTGTCAGGGCGGCATATCCTCCTGCTGTAACGCATCCAGCTAATGTCGTTTTCCAATTTTTCAACCAACCCACATTATCCTCCTTAGTCTTCAACCCTAAAATGTGATTCACCACCGAGGCGTACCCCGGCCCACTCCTCGTCATTTCTGATTCTGTCAATCCAGCCCGGATATAAGGCATCCATGAGCTCGTGGAAAACATCATCCCAAACCTCACGAGGGAAATCATAGGGGCAATCATCGTCATATCCGAAATCATGAGGAACAGCAGCAGGCCATGCCCTGTCTCTGAATTTTTCATAGAGAACGGGAATTTTCGGGATGCTGGGGCCATCGGTAAGAGTGCCAACGGTTACCTCGATTCGCCCGACGATCTTACTATTGATGATGAACGGCTCATGTACCGCCCATTTTCCATCTGCTACCCACCGCAAGACAAGATCGGTTAAAAATATGTCAGGAAGATTCGTGATTTTCATTACTCATCCTCTACGCATAGAATTCATGCGCCCCTATTGTCTTGATAAGCTTCATATCCTTCCACCATCGCCTTGCGTCGATCTTTGCCTTTTTCACCGGGTCCGTTTCTTCCGCCCATTGCCGGTCAGTGAGTTTTCGCAAGGCGCTCGTCAGGTATTGGCAACAGTGGACGCGGGCGAGATCCGGATCCCTGGGAATATTATGCGCGATCATCCCTGTTGCTATCTCGCAGCACTCCTGGAGGGCCGGCATGGTTCGATATGCGTCCACCCATGTCGCGGCGATCCATACCGCCTTCTCGTAATAAGCCGTCCCGGCTTCCGGCATCGTCCAGCTAAATTGCCAGGGTTTCAGGATGACTTCCATGATCGTTCTTCCATCCCACCCTCGATGATCGACCCTTTCAAATACGATGGTCGCAATGGCTACCCGGCCCTCGTAAGGTTCCGTGCTGGCTTCGCGTTCGATATTCAGGCCAAGTAGCTGCCAATCTGCAAGCAACTCGAAAATTCTTTTGTGTTCAGTCTTCATCATTCCTTCACGATTAGTGGGGCCTGTCGGTTCGACCGGACTGTGGCTCTGAGCATGGACAGATCGTCTTCCGGTCGAAACCGAAACAGGCTATTTGTGGAAGTATGCGCGGGAAAGGTTATGGCAGATTACGAAACAGACGTCTTTTGCGGTGTGCACAAAAAAAGCCCCTTCAGGTGATGAAGGGGCTTTTTTTGATTACGAATTGGCTTATTGCCTTATCAGCGGAAAAAGTCAAGCATCATCGAATAGGGACTGCTGTTTCGATTCTTCCTTGCGGGCGGCAATGATATCGTAAATCTCGCGGATGGACAGGCCCGTTTCCAAGGCAATACGGCGATGGTTAAAAGGTTTTTCCGGGCAGGATTGGGCGTAGCGTTCGAGTATGTATTTGACCTTGGCGGGTTTGAACAGTCTGTCCGGGCTCAGAAGGTAAATGTAGATGCTCGGGAGAGTTTGTGCCAGTTTGATGGTATTCTCCAACCCGATCGCGCCAGCTATGAGTTGATAATCTTCAGGAAGATTTTCTGTTTTGATGTAATCACGCCAAGTCTCCGACATTTTATGCCCCCTGAATCTGATGGTCAAGTAGACCCTTGAGCCCCTCGATTGTATCATTCGCCTGTTGGGCCGTTTTGATCCGGTCAATCTTCATATATTTCCGCCGCCACAGTTTGTATCCGTCTTCAACCTTCCAGGCGATCTTTTTTACCAGGATATCGATCATATCCAGTTGGTCCCTCGACGGCATGCGAATCACGTTAGGCGGATTCTGCTGGACACGTTTACGGTCATTTGCCGGTTGCCAGCGGGTGCGCCTGGCCGCGCCGCTTGTACGGATATAATTGGATTGAATCTTGAAGCCCAAGGTCTTAACAAAGTAATTTAAGACTCCGTCCGCCTCGAAGTACGTCAGATCTTTGCTGGATGATTTTTTGCCTTTAGTATGCGCTTCAATAATTTCCTCATAGTCCTCTTTAGATAGACAGCATTGGGCCTTTGCTATATGGATTAATTGTACCTGTTTCGGTTCTATCATCTTTGCGTATGTCATTTCTGCCCCCACTTTTTCTTGAGATCGTCAATGGCCTGGAGGGATGCGTTGGACAATGGCTCCGGCTCATCCTCTCTCGCCTGGTGGCGCCTCTGTCTGGCCGCTTCCCGGTCTGATTCCACCTTAGCTGCCAATTCCGCCGCCGTCTCCCAGGCCACATGCCGCAGGTAGTTATGATTTTTCAGTCCCTTCGGTCCGCTGGCGATCGTGGCCTCCATTGCCTTGCCCCAGATCTCCGGTGTGCAGGGCCGTGTCTCGCCTCCTTGCCAGTGAACGGTTCCCGTTTCGACCAGATCCTTCAGGCTGCGGGCAATCACCAGAGCGCGCCGCCAGGGGAGGGCCTTCGTCCCCTGGCGGAACAAACCCAGGTAAGCGAGGCTCTGGCGCAACACCGGCGACGGCAACTGCACCAGGGCATCAAAGAAATACCGAATGGCCGAATCGTTCACCCATGCCTCCGCGCTGGCCACGGCCCCACAACTTGGACAAACCAACCGCATCAGGTTGCCTCCACTCCATGTAAACACCGCTGTATTTCGTCACCCACTGTATCAGGGATGCGGCAAGCAATTTTCCGTTGATATTGCTCAACTCGACCAATCAGCAGCTCGATGCTTTGGATGTGTTCCTGATTAGCGCCGATTTTGATACATTCTGCCTTATAAGCTTCAAGCGCGGCTGGCACAGCCCTATCTTTGGCGCAAAGCAGCAAGGAATTCTGTTCTGTGTAGAAATGCCCGTTAACCGGGTTTACCGCTAAAATTTCAAACTTTCTGTCTATTATTTCCATTATGCCCTCCATTGATGTCTATTTTGCCCTTACGGCAACAATTCGGGATACAGGGAGTACTCCCTGATATGGGCGCAAAACGCTTTCCACTGGGGGAGCCGGTGTGTGGTCCGCTGCAGCAGGATATTTCTCAGGCACTTGTAGTTCATCACCCAAATCCGCCGCTGCAAAAAGCCTTCGGGTAGCTCGTTCTTGAGCTTAACCAGATCCTCGACGGACTTGCTTTCCATATACGCATTGACCAGGGCATTCAGATGTAAAAGGGTAGGCGGATAAATTGGCGCCTCAAAATCATATTGTTCAAGGTGCTTTTTCTGGATCGTATGCATCGTGGATCCGGATTGCTTGGTGCTCAGCCGGTATGTGTCCGCTTCCTGCCACCAGTAGCGCGGAGCCAATACATCAAGCCATACCTTAATCGATTCCAAGACCTTGTTGTGACCACCATCTTTCGGGGCCAGCTTAACAGCCACTTCCCGAGCACGTTCGATCGTAATTCCATGGGACAATGACAAACCAACGATCGCTTCCTGATATCCGGCCTCTCGCATTATTATTAAATTCACTATGCTTCCTCCTTTCTGATAGGTGGCTGCTCCGCCTCCTATGTGATTGAAAACGTCTCTTTGAAATCCTCATCCACGGCCATCGGAATCAGCCATTGAACGTTTTTGATGGTGTCCAGGGCATCCATCATTACCACCGGGAATATCAGCAATGTTTCGTCAGTCATGGATCGGCACTCTTCGATGTCCAATTCGGCATAAAAGAAGAAAATCTCCCCTGGGTGCAACGGAGAGTTGTCGATGATTTTCAAAAGGGGGTGCCAGCGAAATTCTGAGGTTAGATAGCCCGTTTCCTCCGCAAATTCCCGTATCATAGCATCAATGGGTCTCTCACCCTCCTCAATATGCCCCCCGATACCGTTGTAGCGACCTTTCTGCCATTCAGGCCGATTTTTCTTGATCAAGAGAACATGTTCTTTACCGTGATCAAAGGCAAACCCAACGACGTATGAGTTCATGCCGCCACCTTTTCCTCGTTCAGGTCATCTTCCTTCAGGAGCGCATCCACGAACTTGTCGATCTCAGAGTCCGTGCTCTTGATCACGACTTGGTCGCTGTCGTCGCTGACCGTGACGCCGATCCGCTTCAGATCGGCGGCGCTGAGGTTCAGCAGGGCGTCCTTGACCGGCTTTTCCGTTGTCTTGATCAGGACGTCCGCCTGGTCGGGTAGGTGTTTCTTGATCAACTTCACTACTTGATTATCATCTGCCCAGGCGATCTTGCCTTTGGACTTCTGGTAACCGATCTTGATGCCATGCATGATCATCGTCTTGGGCCGTACAAACAGGCTACGGCTTTCCTCGATGGCCGCCTTCAGGCTTGCCTGTTTCTCCATGACAGCGTTCACAGCGGTCTTTATGCCCGGCAACCGACGCCGCTTGATCGTTGTAATAAGATTCTCCAATTCACGGACCCGGCCGGTCAGCACTTCCCGCGCAGAAGAAAAATCCTTTGTCAATCCGTCAAGGTCTACTAAATTCATGGTCTCATCCTTTCTTGTTTTGTTGTCGTCAATTTTTAAGCATATGCCAGTCGGTAATCATCAGGCCCATGTTATCGCAGACGAATTTGGCATCTGCTTTTGCCTCTTCCTCAGTTTTTGGATTTCTCCTCGGTCCGCATTCCATATAAAACGCGCTGGCCATGATCGACCAACTCCAAGACTTGCCGTCGGCACAGGGCCAGATTTCTGCCTTAACCTTGCGGCGCCAGAGTCGCTTCTTGGGCATGACATCATCCTTTCCTGAATTGACCGCATCCTCGGCACTTGCCGGGATCGCGGGTTTGTTGTACAATACATACCGCCGTGTCGATCCGCTCGCTTCGCACCTGGCAGTGGGTTCCATTGCCGATGCGCCGTTCGCCCGTGACCCCCGCAAAGAGATCGGGCTGACCGGTTCCCGCTTCGGTTCGACGCGGCTTTTCATTTTTCTTCGCCCATCGTTTTTCTCGTTTCATCTCAAATCCCTTCATCTCATTAAAGCCGCCAGGCAGCGCGGACCAAAATAAAGAGCCGCAATAATGATGACAGCCCAACATGCGGCCTTCCACCTCTTCTCCTTTTTTAGCAGCTCGGCTTCCCACGGTTCGTTCTCAATGTACCTTACGATTCGTTTCATCATGGCCTCGCTCCTTTCAGATCACCATCACTACTGCTTCCGTTACTTTCTTCTCTCCCATTTCGTAGGCCATGTTCATGGCTCTGGCCGCATAGTTGTTCACGATGAGCGGATAGGCGTGACTTATTATCTGGTTCCGGCGGTCCTTCGTGGTCAGGCGATGGCTCAGGGCATTAAAAGCACCGTCTTCAAAAATATCGGCTACCTTTGCACCGATCCGCTTGAACTTCATGGTTAGGTATTCCTTGGTGTTGCCGTTCAACCCCTTGATCTCTGCCGTCTGGATCCGGCGGATAACCTCCCGCATTTCGATATGCGTCGTCTCGTTAAAGAGGTTTTTCAGTTCCACCTGGCCGACAAGGATGATCCCCAGGAGCTTCCGATAGCCGTCTTCAAGCTCATAGAAACGCTTAAGGTACTTCAGGGTATTGGTGTGCAGGTCGTGAGCCTCTTCGATGATAAGGACGGCTCTGAAGCCCTGTTTGGCCCGCTCTAAGAGTAGTTTGTGGACCTGTCTCGTCTTTGCCTCCAGTTTCATGACCGGTTTTTGCTCCGACAGGTCCATGATGATGGCATCGCAGATGCTGGCCGCGTTTACCCGCGTCTTGTCTATCATCTGCGGGAAGATGACGATGACGTCGCCGTCCTTCTTGAGCTGCTCCACAACCTTCCGCCGCATGACGCTCTTTCCCGACCCCACCTCGCCGATTACGGCCAGAAACCCGCCGTGCCGTGCCGCATCGATCATCGCCGCCTCTATGTAGCGGTGCTCCTCGCTCATGAAAATGTCCGAATCCTTCTGGATGTCGTCAATAAAAGGATTCCTGGAAATCTTAAAATACTTCATCGCTTCTTGGCTGATCATTTCCACCTCCTTGGGAATAAATCGTTCCGGATCTCCCGGCACCATTGCCGGATGCCGTCTTGTCGCCCACATTTTCTGATTGTCCGCCGCCGGGCTCACATGCCGCAAATCCTTGCCCAGGGGCTGCCAAATATCTGAAACCTTCATCTGCCGGGATGTTAGCCACTGCATGGCCCGCGGGTCTGATTGGATCATGGCCTCTACCTTAGCTACAAACTCCGGCCGCTCTTTGGGGATGTATCCTCGGTTCAATGTCAGGTTGATCGAGGGACGTGACAGCCCCGTCTCCTGGCCGATCTTGGCCTGACTGATCCCGCAGTCCACACAAAGCTCCTTTAAAACGATTGGTTCAAACGATAACTGATATGGCGTTGCTGCATTTACTTTTGGCCTTCCCAAGCGCTCACCTCCTGCGTTTTTACTCCCAACTCCCATCCACACCGTAAGCATATCCCGAATAGATCCAGGTATGTGTCCCAACCGATATTGAAACAGGCAGGGCACATGCCCATTTGGCCCGCCACACGCTCTACAAATTTTTCTACTGGTACAGTCGATATTTCCATTGTTCATTCTACCCAGTCGCTTCCATGCCCCGGCTTTCTTCCACCGCCCATGTCCCGTCCTGAATGCCTTGAATCACCTCCTCCGCTTCCTTTACGCTGATGCTCGTGCCGTATTGCGCTCGCAGCCCCTGGTTTATCTCTGGTTTGATCCGACCGATCTGATTAAACAGGCGTTTCAAAAGCTCCTCCACCGATATGTGCGTCTCCAGTATTCCCCGGTTAACCTCGATCGGAGTTCCTTTCTTGGTGATAAAGTCCACGCCGATCTGATCGGCCAAACCGCCGAAAACGTGCATCCCCTCAAACGGCACATCTTTTTTACCTTTCTTCTCGCCGTAAGCCATGTTGTCGAAGCGCTTAACGGCCTTCTGAGTCTGCGTTTCCGGCTGTGCCCGGTATGTCTGCCCGATGATAACCGCATCCGCCCGGAATCCGCCCTGAATGGCCGGCAATGTTTCAATTGGTGTCGCCTCATACAAGACGCCCTGCCACTCCACGTCTATCAGCGGTTTTTTATAGAGTTTCCGGATCACGCGGACCGTCGCATCCTTGTGTATTCCCGGCACATGTTTCACATTGTACTCCTTGCCGTCCCATTGGATCGCATACGCTCCGCTTACGGTTCTCGTTTCCACCTTGCCTTGGTAAACCTCCTGGAGAATACGTTCTTCCGGAAGTTCCCGGAATTGACTTTCCTTGATCAACAACCAGCAGGGCGTCCGGGGCATTCCGTGGCGTGTGTGGACCTTGAATGCCTGATGCCAGGCCGCCATGTCGCACGCCCAGGCGTTGATTTGTTCCTCCGTCGTGCCGGGCTGGATGCGAAGGCTCGACTCAAACCATTGTTCGATGATGGTGTGAGAGGTTTCCGCCGATCCCTGGCGGCGCGGATTGTAAGGAAGTCCCTTGGGAACCTCGACGCCCAGGCGCTCCAGAAAGCCCAGGATGGCATGCGATTTATTTGCAGAGCCAGTATCCATGAGGAGAATAAAAGGAACACCCCGGAAGGGCAGCTTTTCATGGGCCTGCCCGCCCCATGCCCATTTCAAGAAGTTCCAGAGGTTATCCGCTGTTTCCCCGGTGGTATCGTAATAGCGCACCTTAAAGGCCCCGCTGAAGTGATCCTCAATGACGTATCGTAATAGTCTGGTCTTGATCTTGGCAAAATTATCGAACTTGTTTTTGTAGAAGTCCCGTTCGTCCATGATGCCCATCTTTCCGTTTTTCATGTAGTACTGAATGCAGACGGAAACATCGAAAACGTGGGTATGATTTGGATGGAGGGATCTCATGGGCGTGTAAGGCGTGTCGGTTTTCATATGGGCTTTGGACATCTGCCGTTCCCGGAGTATCCGGTTCATGGTGCCCGGCGTAACCTGACCAGGCTCCAGGTATCCATTCATCTCGGCGATTTGTATCGCCCGTTCCACCGGCATGATCGGCCCCTTGTTTTCACGGCCCGTCTCGTAGAGCAGGGCGCCTACGAGTTCGATCTGCCGGTCCGTCAATCCCGTTTTCAGAATGCCGCAATCAACCCGTCGTTTCCGTCCCGATTCAAAACCGTATTCGGCGGCGACCCGGTAAAGATGTTGCTCCGACATTCCGGCCAGATCCCGGTATTTTGCCATAACTGTCTTCCGTTCCCTTGGGTTGGCTTCCTTCAACTCCGCTGCCAGATCTTCTTGCCACATCGTTCTCTCTCCGCATCAGGTTTCCATTGTCGATGATTTATCCGCAGGTTCCGTTCCGACCGCTGTCAAAGCGACACCCATACCCGGCTTCCAGGCAGCCTCCGGACACATAATGGCATTCCCGTACATCTCGGTCGCCCGCTCATATGCCACCAGGATTTGCTTTTTCATGTAGTCGAGAGAGGCAAGATAAATCGCTCTCATGCGGGGTGTGGGAGCAGGGTCCGTGTCGAAGGACAAATCCTCCATCCGTTCCGGATCAAGCTGGAGCAGGTAGCCGTCAAAACCAAATCGCAAACCGTCCACTTTCTTCATAAACCCCTCCTCCTCCGGAGTGAGGTTCTTTTCCTTGGCCTGGCCTTCGAGGACCTCCAGGGCTTTGTGGAGTTTGTTAATGGTTTTTTCCTTCTCTTTGAGCACCCGATTCTTAGCCTTGGCGTCGAGGGCCTGCTCCTTTTTTGCGTTTTCGGCCTCATCCTTGATCTGGTCGATGACGGCTTCGATCTCGTCTTTGTATTCCGGGGTGAGGGGGATTTTTTGGTCACCATAAATCAGGCAACCATCATCAATTCCGGACAAATTGTCCGAAACTGAACGGCCTAAGAGCCTGATTTTATTGAAACCGATACCGGACAAACCGGACAATTTGTCCGAAAATTGTCCGAAGAGAGGTTTAAGTTCTTCGATTAAACGGTCTGCCGTTTTTCTCACATATCCGTGAGCATCACAGAACTCATCCCATGTTTTGCCGCCTTTTTTGTAATCCTTACTTTGTTTGACCCTATAGAGAGTTAGAACCTTTAAGAATTCATTGTGGGCGATGTCATAATCAATTTTATCAAGTATTCCCTCGAATCTGCTTTCTTCCCGTACTGCTTCGATCTCCGAATTCAGCCGTGCAATCTCCACATCACCCTCTTTCTTGGCGACATTATAAATCTCTTTAGCCGCCTCGTACTGCGCATCCGTTGTTTTTTGCTCTTTCGGCTTATTTGCCATGTCTCTCCTCCCAATTATTTTATTATTCCAAGGATAAAAGATCCCTTTCTATTCCTGACTTTTCCGCCTCCAGCGTCGCCTTTTTCCGTGCCCAGAAGAGCGCCAACCCCATGCCGAGTTCGTACTTGTCGCCGATCTGCCTCAAGAATCCCAATTCCTCCAGGGTCACGCACATCCGAAAGGCCGTGTTGACCGTGATTCCCAAAGACTTTGCAATGTCGGACGAGCCAATAGCGCCCTTACTTTCCGCAACGGCCCGTAGGATCTGCCCCGCCTGGTAAACCGCCTCAATCCGATAACGATTATTCTTTTCCATATGCGTCTCCTATCTTTTGATTCCTCTGAATTCCTTCTTCAGCCGCTGCATTTCCGCGATCGCGTCATCCAACTTGCCGATGGCAAGCTTACGCACTTCGTTCTTGTCGATTACTCGCGCCTCTTCAGCCTGCGCCAGGGCCGCAGTTGTCCCCAAACGGCCGGTTATGTGCTGGATCGCATAGATCAGGACTGCGGGCACGGGGTATTCAACAGGTTTGCTTAGGTAATGATTAAGCATGTGAATGCTCAACTTTTTCTTTTCGGAAACCCCGAAGTAGGCATTGATCCCATCGACAAGTTCCTCCCTGCTTCCGCCCCACTCGCGGATGTCACTTTTCAATGTGGCTGCAATTTCGATACATGCCTCCTCGTAACTCTCCATCCGGTGAGGTTTCTCAGGCACTGCCAACAGCTTCAGCCGAAGGTTTTCGTACTCCTGAATAGAAGTGTCAAAATCGAAAGAGCGTTGATTGGGGTCTATATTTATTCGCTTTTTAGACATTGACTTATCCTTTCATAACGGTTATTAATTTCTTCCGAAAAGTTAAGCCGCCTGTCGTTCCACCTTGGATGTGGACCGCTTCGGCGGCTGCAGGTAATATTCGGGGAATACTTCCGTGTGCGGACGCCTGATCTTTAAAGCGATGGCCCGCATGATCCGGTCGGAAACGATGATCCGGTGGATGACCTTGGAAACGGTCATCTCTGCAACAGGCGGATCAAGCTCCTTGGCAATGACCTTCTGGGTCGCATTATTTTCCTTCAGTGCGTCTTGAATTTCGGCGGGTGTCATGTTCACGATCCTTTAATCATAGGTGTTTTGACTTGATATGGACTTCCTTAAAAGCATAGCGGTCAATTTAACGGCCACCGGCTTGGCCGCCGTGACTATCGTCTGGCTTGTCTGTGTCACTGTATTGGGAATTTACGGAAGCAGTTGGCTGTCCTGGTTCGCGATGGTTGTGCTGAACCTGGGCGGGGCCTTTATTGTGGGCAGTCTTTTTCGGAAAGCATATTCTGATAGCTACCAAGACGAGTACAACGCATTGCACAAAAAGAATGGTCGTGACGGCGATGGCAATCGTCCAACGTAAAAAGTGTTCGGAAAAATCTATACAGATCATGGCTTCCTCCTTGTTGTTTTGAGGAACTTAAAGAGCGGATCGCGATCATTGACCGCGCCGCGGATCGCCGCATAAACAAAGAAAAAGTAAGGGATTGTGCTCAAGATGAGCAGGATGGTGGGCACCCAGAATAGAAGCGGGGCGCGGTTAAATACCGGGTCCACGCACATTTTTTGTATTTGTAAACCGACGATGAGGAGATCAAAAATCAGGATGAGGACGTATAGAATCAGATATTGTGACCGATGTTTCATGGCTTCCTCCTGGTGGTTTTGAGGTCTATTTATTTTGTGACAATTGATAACGGTTAGGGAAATACTCAAAATGAGAATATTTGTCAAGAGAATTTATTCATAATGAACACTCTCGGAGCTAAGATAAGAGCAGTCAGAAAAACCTTGAAACTCAATCAAAAGCAGTTTGCTCTTGAAATTGGGCTTGAATCAGCCGTCGCTATTTCTCAATATGAAAAAAACAAGAGGGAGCCAGATATTAACAGATTGAAAAAAATTAGTGAACTTGGTAATATCTCCCTTAATGAATTGATGAACAGTGAAGGCGTAGAAGCTTCCAGGCTTAATAATGCATCTGTAAAACAGCCGGAACAAAGCACCCCGGTGATCCAGGGCACTTATCAATCAGAATTTCGCGTCTCCGATGCCCTCACAATGTGCGCACGCGTCCTTGAATCGGGCACATCCTACGCTACGGCCCTGTATCTCAATATTCAGCATTTTGACCGGGCTGTTTCAGCCGAAGCCCGAAACGCTATCATCGAGAAAAAGCTGGCCGATTTGGAGGCGCGAAACCAGATATTTGAAGATCAAATGCAAACCAGACTTCAAGAGATGGAAAACAAGCTGGAGTTATTGCATACGGAGAATAGGGTGCTACAAACGGAAAACAATCGATTGAAAGCCACTTACGAGGACCCCGATGGAGCAGATGGACGAATCACAAATACAGAAAATCAGGCAATGTAATTTATCTTGCGATGATCAGGCTCATCTTAACAAACTCTTATGAAGAGATTTATCATACTGTAAAACAGATGATTAGCCTTTGCGCTTGATCATTCCTATGAGACCGCGAATTCATGAAAAAGATTCTCCCATTTTTTTTCATCATGCTTTGTTTGATATCCTGTGATTCAAAGATTGAAAAGAAAATCTCTATTCCATCCATTACAGAAGAGGAGTATATCGCTTCTACAAAAGCGATCGTTCAAAAACAGAGTTCTAACGGCATTTATTATAAAGATTTTTTAAAGAACCCTTCTAAATTTAAAGATACAAGACTAAATATCCCTGGAAAAATACTTGGAATTGAGGAAAATAATGGGCGAACCTTTATACAAATGTATATTTCAGATGATCTCGATTCCGTTATTGTTTTCTATGAAGGCAATACAGGTTTTTACAAGAATGATTTAATCAGAGTTTATGGGGATGGAGCGGGTACGATGGATGGACAAAATAGGATGGGAGCTTCCATGACATGGCCGGTGATCCAGGCAAAATATATAAAAAAGTTCAAATAGCTGAGGTGAAATCGTGAAAAGAATAATTCTTTCAAGCTTCATGGCTGTTGTCTTTGTATTATCCCTTACTATTTGCTCTTGGGCTACCGATTATCCCTCCGTCGTCATGATCGGCCAGGGCGCCACGAAGGATGAAGCGATCCAGGACGCCATCCGAAATGCTGTCGAGTCCGCCACAGGTGTTTTTGTTTATTCCGCATCGGAAATTAGAGATTTCAGACTGGTTAAGGATCAAATTGTTACGGCAAGCAGGGGTTATGTAAAAGACTTCAAGATATTGGCGGAATCGAAAAGCGAAGGAGTCTTTTTTGTGAAGCTAAATGTGTCCGTTGATACGGCGGCAATAAAGTCGGCAATCAAAAGAGACATGAAAACGACAACCTATGAAGATGCTCTCAAAGACTATGCTTCCATATCCTCCATTGCGGAAAGAAATAGGAAGTACGCAGAGATATTAAAATCAATCAGCTCCCGCCCGCTTGATGAACTTTATAAGGTCGATTTTGCCGGATACGAAATACTCAATGCCGGTACAACATCGGCGGACGTTGTTCTGAAATTCAGAATCGCCCCGAATAGTTTTCTTTGGAACACGTACTATGAAGTTGTACGACAGATCGGAAGCAATCACAGCCGCTACGCCAGTGAAAACCATATCATCATAAATTACAACATTGGTGGGGAGTCTGATAAATGGAGTTTTGAAATCACCGGTGAACGGATTTATTTTCATGAGGAGTTCAACAACTATATTATAATGCCCCGGCAAGTAACGATGATTTGTGAATTGCCGGAAGGGGAGTTTAGACTTAAACCGTTCCGGGTATATGACAAGTATTTAGATAAAAGAGATTATCCTGAACGGGACGTTATATGGATTCATTTGAGTGAACTCGTGTATAGAAATGCTGGTCAAAATTCCGTTGGCTTTTTTATGGGAACTGAAGGTTATGAATTGAAGTTGCGCCACACTTTTAAAAATATTGACGACATAAAGAAACTCCCGTCAGTGAAGGTATCTCTTAAAGACGTAGGGCAGAAAACCATCGCGTATAAATGGAACTGATAAGTGAAAATCGTCAAAGAATGATCGCGACGCTTTTTTTATCAAAACTCATTAGTTGACAAAATCACCATTTTTTACGTTTAAGTTTACATCGCTGTGCTTGTAAAGTTTTCACCTACGCAAGAAGGAAAAACAAAAATCATCGACAAAAAAGGCGACGGACAAATAATCAAAACTCATTTGATTGCGGGTCAAAATCTCCCTCCTGTAAACCATTCGTAAACCATCGTGTAAGTCAGTTATCGCAATTTCCCACACTTAGTTATCTCACCCCTCCACATGGCCCGAAATGGTGGTGTGGTTGCGGTTTTAGAACGCCCCCAATTGACAGGGCTTGATATTACGAACCGGGGCGAGTAGATGGTGAGATATTACGGATCCTACAGCAATATCTCACGGGGAAAACGCCAGATGGATGACGTCTGTTGTCAACTTCCCATCAATGACGAGCACCTCTATCGGAACCATGAATACTCCTGGGACGAGTACATCCAGGCATAACGCTTTGAGAATTCGAAGAATCAGCGAAGCTAAATTGAGGCATGAAGGATAGGTCTGCCTGAAATCTGCCGAAAGAGCCCTTCGTAGCAGGTGAAACATCCCAAAATCGTTTTGCTCAACCGGAAGATTGACCAACCCGATACACATCCTCCATCATCACCGATACCGCACCCCACATTTTGCAGTCAAAATCCTCTTGACACACAATATCTCTTTTTCATATACTCCCACCACGGAAAAGTAAGATCTTATCAATTCAATTCAATCAATTAACTGCGTGTTCACCAGCCCGACCGGTATGGGGACAAAATCGATCGTATCACAACATTAACCGCGGAGAAAATCGGAAAGCTTTCCTATGGAATTGAATTAGGACCATCGGGAACCTTTAATATATCAGCTGCGAGGGCAGATGAGAAGGGAGGGATTAGAAGATGAGCAATCAGAATGAAGGACCGACAACCTACGACGTGACAAATTTTACCATTCGGGAGATGACGGAATGTGGAAGAGCGATGCGGACCATGGGTGTGGGGGCTTCAAGTATGGAGGAGGTGGCAGGCAGGATCGTGAGATACTTGCACGATACCCTGATCGATGGACAGACCGGTGCGCGGGCCTGTTCTCTGATCCGTTTTTTCAAGACCCATGCCTACGAATATCTCGATGATGAACTTAAAGACTTTGCTCTGAACATGCTCGGAGGGAGCACTCCCTTGCCGGAGATGAAATGCCTGACCCTTTTAGGGACTGTTGGAGAAAATCAGGAATGGAACCTGAGAGGAACATCGAAGGGGCATAAGGCGATTCCGCTACCGAGCGAGGAGGTAGTGCATCAGATTCCTATGATGCGAAATCTCATCAAGCAGTTGGGACTGAGCGTGCGCTCGGTTGTGAAACCGGACCCGGTGCTCATGCTGGATATGGAGCAGAAGACCTATAATGTGTTTGTTGTTCCGGAAGCGCTAGGCAGCCCTTATATCCCGGCCCAGAAAGAATTTATTGTTCCCTATGGGATAAAGTCGGTAATGGGATTTGGCGGCATGCTCCCCTCGCTGGACATCTTTGTGATTATAATGTTCCTTAAGGCCTCAATTTCAAGGGAAGCGGCCGATATTTTCAAGAACCTGTCGCTGAACATAAAACTGGCGGTATTGCCATTTGAAAATACGGTGTTCGCTTAATCGGGAAGGTTCGCTTACTGAAGGCGACGGAAGGAGACGAGGCATATGGAGAATGACGGACCTGCAACCGTTGAGAATCGGCTTCTCAAGTCTCAAATAGCGGCTCTGGAACAACTGCTCGATGTGTACGAGAAGAGCGTACTGGAAAAGACGGACGAGCTTTACGCGGAGATTGCCAAGCGCAAAGAGGTGGAGGAAGAGTTACATAAGGCCAAAGAGGCGGCCGAGGTGGCCAATAAAGCCAAGAGCGAATTTCTGGCGAGTATGAGTCACGAGATTCGGACGCCGATGAACGCCATCCTCGGGATGGCGGAACTCCTGGCCGAAACCCCCTTGACGAAAGAACAACAGAAATATGTGCGAGTTTTCAATAATGCGGGAGAAAATCTTCTGGGCATCATCAACGACATCCTCGATCTTTCCAAGGTGGAGGCCGGTCACGTCCATCTTGAGCATATTGACTTCGATCTCAGGGAAATGGTCGAAAGGATCGGCGAGATCATGTGCGTCAGGGCCAACAACAAAGGGGTTGAACTGACCTGCCATGTGACGCCGGATGTCCCGGCGTATCTGCGGGGCGATCCCATTCGGCTGCGTCAGGTAATCGTCAACCTCCTGGGCAATGCCATCAAATTTACCGAAGTAGGAGAGGTGGTACTTGACATAAAGTTGACGCCGCCGTCCGTTACGCGAGACGATGAGAATACGGTGGAGTTGGTTTTTTCCGTGTGCGATACGGGCATCGGGATTTCTCAGGAAAAGATGAGGGACGTATTTGAACGGTTTATACAGGCCGATTCCTCCACAACGCGTGAATACGGAGGGACGGGCCTCGGTTTAACGATTGCCAAATACCTCGTCGAACTCATGGGAGGAACGATTGGGGTAGAAAGCGAGCTGGGAAAGGGAAGCGTTTTTTCCTTTGCGGTCCCCTTCACTGTGCAAAAAGGACCCGTCAGAGAGGAGGAATCTGTTTTTACCGATATCACGGGACGACGGGCTCTTGTCATTGATGATAACGCCACGAATCGGATGATTGTCCGGGAGATGCTGACGGGATGGGGATCCGTTGTGACGACGGCGGACAACGGCTGGTCCGGCATCACAACGCTGAAAGAGGCTAAATCATCCAATAAACCCTATGATTTCATAATTTTAGATTATCACATGCCCGTCATGGACGGCTTCGCGACGGCAGCGGAGATTCGCGAGGATCCCAGCCTGTCGTCCACGGTAATCATCATGCTTTCATCGGGCTATCCAAAAGAGGATCTGACGGAAGCGAAAAAAATCGGCATTGATCAATTCCTCTACAAACCGGTTAAACGGCGAGATCTGTGGGAGGCGATCAGTGCGGCCCTGGGAAAGGCACAGATGGCGGAGACGAAACCGATGGTCGAACTCGACGGCCCCGGCATGCAGCGATCCCTCAGGATTCTCCTGGTCGAGGATAACGAAGATAACCGCCTTTTGATCCGGACTTTTTTGAAAAGCACGCCTCATCAACTTCAAATGGCGGAAAACGGCGCTGTCGGTGTGGAGATGTTTAAGACGGGGACCTATGACCTGGTTTTCATGGATATGCAGATGCCCGTCATGGACGGTTATACGGCAACCCAGGAGATCCGGCGGTGGGAACAGGACCAGGGGCTTCCCTCTGTTCCCATCTTTGCCCTGACAGCTTTCGCCCTGAAAGAGGATGAACAGAAAAGTCTTGACGCCGGATGCAACGGACACCTCGTCAAACCGATCAAAAAAGCCGCTCTCTTTGAAGTGATCAATAAAATTACCTGTTGACCAGCTTTTTTCTCATGCCTTCGCCTTGCCCCCTGCATCCCGGAGGCTTTTCACTTTAATGCGCAGTTCTTCGTAAATCGGGTTTTGTCACGCGAGCCACCGTTTCAGCGGCCCGCTCAGCCTGGCGGCGACAACCGCCCAGAGGGTATTAGACAGGAATAGCACCAGCACCAGATTTTGAATTAAAAGAATATTGCTTCTACTGAAAAATATTGACTTTTAATCCAGGTCTGTGCAATTTTTCAAGTAAGAGCAGCCTTTGAGAAGACAAATGAGCATACAAAAATTCAGAGAAAAGATGCAGAAACTGGAGGATGCAATAGCCAGCCTCCGGGAATCTGAAGACATTATCATGCGGGAAAGTTCATCCACTAGAGCAAATCAGGATGAGCTTAAAAAACGAAACAAGTCACTTGAAGCAATCAACAGAACAGCAGACAGCCTCTATACATCTCTGGATTTTGATACCCTGGTTAAACGGGCGGTGTCCTCGATGATGGATTACAGCCGTTCTCTGGGCGTTGCCTTTTTTATACTGCAAGAAAATAAACGTAATCTGGAAATGGTACATTCTTTAGGATTCAAACCGGGCTCCCGGCGAAAAGCAAGCGTCTTGCCGTTGGACGGGAGCTTAAGCGGACACACGGTGGCTGGAAAGAAATTAATATTTTGCCGGGATATAAAGCAGGACAGCCGAATTGAGCCGGCAGTAAAAGATGAGCTTTTGAAGGAAGGTCGTAAATCGATCATCTCGGTGCCTTTGCTCTATAACAACCAGGTGATGGGGGTAATCAACCTGATATTCAAAGAGAAACCATCCCTTTCAAAGATCGAGGAAGAATCCTTATTATCAATGGGAAAGACGATCGGTCTGGCTATTATGAATGTCAGGTATATTGAGCAGATCAAAAAAGAAATAGAATTTAGAAAAAAAACGGAAGAAGACCTACAGACGAGAAAGCAGGAGCTGCAGATCAAGACACGCAATCTCGAAGAAGCGAACACTGCCTTGAATGTCCTACTTAGAAAGCGCGAAAATGATAAAAAAGAGATGGAGGAAAAAATCCTTTTGAACGTTCGGGATAGCATTATCCCCTTGATCGAGCGAATGAAAGCGGGCAGGCTCACTGCTGATCAGAATGTCATACTGGCCTTGCTGGAAAAGAATTTAAATGAAATCGTATCCCCGTTTCTTCAGATGCTGAGCTTCAGATGCTCGAATCTCACACAAAAACAGATACAAATCGCCCAGCTTATCAAGGAGGGCAAATCATCAAAAGAGATCGGGTCATTGATGAATCTCACGCCCAGGGGTGTGGATTACCACCGCTCCATAATCAGGCAAAAGATCGGCCTTAAAAACAAAGGGGCGACCCTGCATTCTGTTTTGCTCACGGAATAACAGTTATTACTGTAAGAAACAGCAATTATCCGGTCATGAGCAGGAAGCGCATTCGTGTCCCAACATTTAGCTCCAGCAAATACCCCCTTCCTTAATTCCGCGATTAACAAATAATCCTCGCATTACTCGTGTATCCGTCTGGGATTGCCACATTTAAGGCCCTGCTATATGTGTATCAGATAATGGGTGTGTGTTTGCTTATGCAAGCATATATGGATGGCTGTACTTTCATCAGTAGCTAAGAAGGAGGGAAACTTATGAGTGAAGCTGTATGGAAGGACTATGTGAGGAAGAAAGCAGGCAGTCCCAAACCTTTAAAGGGGATAAGGGTTCTGGAAGTGTGCACGCTGGTTTTCGGACCTTCCGGTCCAAGCTGGTTGGCGGAAATGGGGGCAGAGAGCATCAAGTGCGAGATACCTCCCTTGGGAGACGTGGAGCGGGCGTTGAGCTGTGCCGGTTTCCTGTTTAAGGAACAGAGCCCGTTATTTATGCATGACAATGTGAACAAGCTTTATTTCGGACTTGATCTCCATTTGCCTGCGGCTCAGGAAATTTTCCTCGAACTTGCCCGCAAAGCGGATATTATCGAGGATAATTTAAGGCCCGGGGTTATGGAACGCTGGAACGTTGGATACCGACAGGTAAAAAATATCAATCCCCGTATTATCTACGTTGAGAAGAATGGGTTCGGTCAGTGGGGTCAGTATGCAGAGGAAGGTCGTCCGTCGAATGACGGCGCTGCGCAGGCCTTCTCAGGTTTTTCCTGGATGTCCTCTTTTCCGGACAAGCCGCCGGTCAAACAAATGATTTACGCCTGCGATATGTATGGCGCGCTGTTGACGGAGGTGGCCGTACTGAGCGCGCTCCATTACCGTGAAAGAACCGGAAGAGGCCAGTATATCGAGGCATCACAAACAGAGACGATTATCAGAACCATGTCCTGGATCTGGCCTTATCAGTATCTCACCGGCAAAGGCGCTCAACCGGCAGGGAACAGAGATGTGTCAATATGTCCTGCCGATTCGTTCCGGACATCAGACAGCGCCCTGATAGCACTGGCGGCGGCAACACCGGAGGAGTTCAAGGGTTTATGCACGGCCATGGGCAAACCGGAGATGGCTACAGATCTGCGATTTAAGGACCATAACGTCCGCCTGAAGCAGGAAAACGCGACGGTGCTCCTCAAGATCATCGCCGAGTGGGCAAAAACAAAAACGGTTAAGGAGATTGAGAGCCTCGCGGAAAAGCACTGTTTTGCAGCCTCCCACGTGATGAACGCGAAAGACATCAACGAGAACGCCCATCTCAAAGAGCGGGGATTCATGACGCAGGTCGATGATGCGCTTTACGGCGAATACCTCGACCATGAATTCCCCGTCATGATGAGCAAAACGCCGCCGAAGAAGAAATGGACTGCCAGGCCCGTCGGTTTTGACAATGAGTATATTCTGAAGAGCATCCTCGGAAAGACAGAAGAAGAGGTCAAAAATATGTATGAATGTAAGGCTGTAGGCAAATGGGCCGATAGGGCTGGACGCCGTCCTCCTCCGGGATGGGATGGAAAATCCGGGATCAACGCGCTGGCGTAGCTGAAATCACGAAAGGAGAATTTATCATGACCAGACCTAAATGGGCAGATTGGGCAGATGAAGTGAGGGCGCTTGACGATCCGAAGCTCGCTCACGGCAAACCCGAGGCATTGGACGATATACTTGTTCTGGATCTTAGTTATAACAACTATGCGGGGTGCTATTGTTCCTCACTCCTGGCCGAATTCGGGGCTGAAGTGATCAGGATCGAGCCGCCGGGAGGCGACTTCCTGCGTACCTGCACACCGTATGGAATTTACCACAAGGGAGAGGGGCTGAACTATCTGACGGAGGGAAGGAACAAGCTTCATGTTACCGTCAATCTCGAAACCGAGGAAGGCAGGGATGTCGTGCGGGACCTTGCCAGCCAGGCCGATGTGCTTCTGGACACATTCAAGCCCGGTACATTATATAAAATCGGCCTCGGCTATGAGCAGCTCAAGGAAGTCAACCCCAGGTTGATTTTCGCTTCCATCACGAACTACGGCCAGTTCGGGCCCCTGAGCAAGAGCAATATGCCCGATTACGACAATGTTGCTCAGGCGAGGTCGGGCATCCAATACGCCACAGGTGAAATGATTCCCGAAGGAATGACAGCGGATAACGCGCCCGAATGGGCCGTTCCGACCAAAGCAGGACCGTGGTCTGCTTGGTGCATATCAGGCTCATTCATGGCGGTTGGCATCCTGGCTGCACTGCATTGGCGAAAATTCTCGGGTGAGGGGCAGGCCCTCGATATCTCCTCTACTGAAGCCTACATGCGGTTCGATGACTATACGCACCTCTGGTATCAGGGAGGTCAAAACATTACCGAGAGAGTGGCCGGTCTGGACAACGCCATATGGCTCTATACGTTTGCCCCGACCAAGAACGGCGGTGTGTTTCTGGGCGGCTTAAGGTTGGAGATGTGGCAGGCATTCTGTGATATCATGGGGAAGTGGGATGAGTGGGATGTAGGTTCGTGGAAGGAGTTGGGACCTTTCATGAAGATGGAAGTGCGTCTCAAATACTGGCCGGGAATCGTTGAGTTTACATCGCGGCACACGAGCGAGGAACTTGTTCAAATGTCGTTGGAATATGGCAAGAATGGTCGACTGGCGCCCATAACGCCGGTCGTCGCACCGATCGTGTCACCGGAAGTCACCATGAAAGATCCGAATTGGAACGAAAGAGGCGTTTTCATGCCCGTGAATGATCCGGTATATGGTGAAATCGTCGTTGCGCAGGCCCAATATAAGCTGACCGAAACACCCATCCGAACAAAATGGGTATGCCGTCCCATAGGTCACGACAATGAGTTTGTTTACCGGAAGTATCTCGGGATCGGGCCTTCAAAGCTGGGAAAATTGAAAGCCGGCGGCGTTATCTGAAATTTCTTGTTAAAATAAATTAAGAGGACTGCAGCGTATCTTCAGCCCGCTTAATTTAAGAGCTTTTTCGGTGACAGGGATAATTGTAAGTTGAAAATTGTTTAACACCCTTGCCCTCCCTCTCCCTTGGCGGGAGAGGGAGGGCAAGGATTAGCACCCAGGAAAGGAGAGAGTTCGAGGACGACCGCCAAGTCAAACCTTACAGTAGCGGGAGATACCGTTCGATTTCGTACTGACTGACGTGGGTCCGGAAGCGGTCCCATTCCACCTTCTTGTTTTTGATAAATCTATCAAAAATATGGTCGCCCAGGGTCTCCCGGATTAAAAAAGACAGCCGACTTGATACATCACTCTTACAATGATCGGCAACACACTTCATATTTTGCGGTCAAAATCATCTTGACACACAAAATCTTTCTTCATATACCCCACCACGAAAAAGGAAGTTCTTATCATGAGATAAAGCGAAAGCGCATGCCGAGTAGCGCCGTTACCCCGGCCCATGAATACAATGAACCATTATCAAGGCCGTTATTCAGTATTTTCATTGACAAATTCCGGCAAATCAGGATATTATTAACAGTGGAGCGTCGCATAATCTACGAGCATTAAAAAGAACGCTATGGAAGCATTCCCCCAAAGGATCTTTGGGGGAAGTCGGCATAAAACGCAGGGACATCCTTGTATGGCACTCGATGCAAACAGTCATAACCTCCCGGGAAGCAAACCACCGTGGCGGATCAGCATGTTGTTGACAAAGCCGTTCGCCTGTTTCGGCCAATCCACAATCAGTTGGGTCAGTAATTTAGGCGCTTCGGCCATTTTCCTCATGCTGGCATTCCTGAAAATTCTGCACCCCAAGCAATGGGGCAAGATCATTCAGCAGATCTATTATATCGGGGCCAGTTCCACGATGATCATCCTGCTGGTCAGCCTGTTTACCGGCATGGTTCTGGGCCTGCAATCCTACACGGCCCTAGTCAAATTCGGCGCCCAGGGGGCGCTCGGGACACTGGTCGCCCTGACGCTGGTCAGGGAATTGGGGCCCGTGCTCACGGCCATCATGATCGCCGCCAGGGCAGGTTCAGCCATCACCGCAGAAATCGGCATTCAACGCATCTCCGAACAGATTGACGCCCTGGACACCATGAGGATCGATCCGCTCCGCTACCTCATCAGCCCGAGAATTGCCGCATCCATCATCAGCTTTCCCATCCTCACGGCGGTGTTCGACATCGTCGGCATCATCGGCGGCTACATATCTGGTGTCCTGCTCCTGGGGGCAAATGCCGGTACCTATGTGTATCGTGTTCAGGCCAGCATGGACATGAAAGATGTCACGGACGGTTTCATCAAGTCGATTGTTTTTGCCTTCATCGTCTCCACCGTCTGCTGTTACCAGGGCTATTTCGCGCACATGCGCACGGACAGCCATGGCGCCAAGGCCGTCGGCTTGTCCACAACGTCGGCCGTCGTGATCTCCTGCGTCCTGATCCTGGTGTCGGATTACGTGGTGACATCTCTACTTATTCGAGGATAGCCCCATGGATGCCCCGTTGATCGAATTCAAGGATGTCACCAAGCGTTTCGGTTCCCGGATAATCCTTGATCACATTAACCTGAAAATCTACGAGGGACAGGTCACAACTATTATCGGCCTCAGCGGTTCGGGTAAGAGTGTGCTCCTCAAGCATATCATCGGGCTCCTCGAGCCGGATGAGGGGACGATTCTCTTCCAGGGCCAACCCATGCTCAAAATGACAAAATCGGAGCGGACGGCCAAACACGCACAGATAAGCTATATGTTTCAGGACAATGCCCTCTTCGATTCCATGACGGTCTACGAAAATATCGCCCTCCCCCTCCGGGAGACGACGAACCTGGGCAAAACTGAAATCGACAGCCGGGTGATGGCCAGAATCGAACAGACAGAACTTAAAGATGCGGCTCACAAGTATCCCTCGGAACTCTCCGGTGGCATGCAGAAACGCGCCGCCCTGGCCCGGGCTTTGGTTACGGACCCCCACATTGTCCTGTTCGATGAACCCACATCCGGCCAGGATCCCGTCCGGAAGAACGCCATCCTGAGTATGATTGCCCAGTATCAGAGGAAATTCGGGTTTACGGCGATCATGGTCAGCCACGAGATACCGGATGTTTATTTTATCTCCAACCGCATTCTGGCGCTCTATGACCGAGCCATCGTTTTTCAAGGTACTCCGGAGGAACTGGAAAATTTCGACCACCCGTTCAAGGATGAAGTCATCCGCAGTCTGGAAGGACTTCAGCAGGAATTAACGGGGCTGTATTCCAAGCGGCAGTTCAAGGTCATGCACCATGCTCAACTGACCCAGAGGACACGCGGGGAAACATACTCCCTGGTGGTTTTTGCGCTGGACGATCTGGATGTCATCATGACCGGCTCAAGCCATGAAACGGCGCGGAAGACTATCCGGAGCATGGGAAGATATATCGATAAACACTTCGGCGCGATTGGGGGCTTTTCCACGCGACGCCACACCAACCAATTTGTTACGGTGCTCCCCTATTCTGACCTGGCGGAAGCGCAAAACATCCTTAATGATTTTGCCCATGATTTCCAGGAACGAGGCCTGCAAGATAATTTTGAGGGCCAGGAAAGACGGAAAGCCTCGGGGGGTTGCATCGAACTCGTCATCAGGGCGGGAATAGCTCAGGGTCAGCCATTTGCTGAAATAGAGGCCGTCATCGATGAGGCAAAATCAAATCAAAAAGAAATCGCCCGCCTGCGGTGCGATGTAAGGGGGTAGGTCAATGAAAAAATACACAATGGAAACCACTGTTGGCATTTTTCTCGTCTTCGGGCTCCTCTGCATTGGATATATGACGGTGAAACTCGGTCATATATCCCTGCTTGGCGACAACGCCTATTCGCTGTTTGCCCGCTTCACGACCGTAACAGGCCTGAGAGCCGGCAGCCTGGTCTATATTTCAGGCATTGAGGTCGGGCGTGTGGAGCGGCTCACCATGGACCAGGAAAATCAGAAGGCCATCGTGGAGATTCGCATCCGGAAAGATATCAAGATTTATGATGATGCCATGGCCTCCATTAAAACGGAGGGATTGATCGGTGACATGTATCTCAGCATTGACCCCGGCGGCGGAGGCAACCCCCTTAAACCAGGCGAATCCATCACGGAAACGCAACCCGCCGTGGACATCGCCGCTCTAATCAGCAAATATGCCTTCGGCGATGTAAAGAAGCCGGAAGAGTCTAACGCGGCCAAGAAAGGAAAACCATGAGGAGACCGTTTAACGCTCTATTAACGATTCTGATGATCTTACTGTTCACTCTGCCGGCGCACGCAGGCGTGCCCATGAATACGGTTCAGGCCAACGTGAACAAGGTGCTGGATGTGTTGCGAGATCCAAAGCTCAAGGGCGAATCGGCCAAAGAGATCAAAAAGAAAAAGCTTCGCGCCATCTATGAACAAATGTTCAATGATGTCGAACTTGGGAAGCGGACCCTGGCCAGGAACTGGAACAGTCTGACTG
>JAPLJZ010000039.1 GCA_026388335.1 Deltaproteobacteria bacterium | reverse complement strand
GGACCCTTCAAAGTCAAATACTTCCCATCGAATTCGAAATGGCGCTGCTGATCCGTCCCCACCCAGTTGGGGAGGAGGGCGGCCTCGATGTGGTGCACGATGGTCCGTTCATCGGGATTGACTGAATAGGTCCCATAGTAGGCGGTATAGCCGCCGAACGCCGCCCGTACTTCGGCCTCGGACGTAACAAGGGGGTCATCCGACGTAAACCTGGGACGGTTGGGGTTCATGAGTTGTACGGCCATGCGCCCATCCGGTTCATAGATGAGCCTCCCCTCGGCATCCTTTCCGAAGGGGTAAGCCATCTGTCCGATCGAGTCCTGACTGTGAAAGGATATGAGTTTCCAGGTACCGACCAGTTCGGGTACAATTCCCTTGCTCATGCTGTGAATTTTTCCCTTCGCCGCATCCCCTTTCCTTTCGCCCGGGTCATGACTTATACCGGCGCAGCCGCTGGAGTACAGGACAATAAGCAAGCTTAACAGGTAGAGGTCTTTCATTACTTTGACGCCTTCGCTGCCTTTTTTTGCTGTTTCAGGGTCGCTTTAAGGGCTTTTTTGTCCAGAACGGGGGGCGCTGATTGCCCCGATACAATACCCTTGGCACTACTGACATCCCGCCCGGGGTAGCTGCGCTCTGGCACGGCAGCTCCCTCTCCGGTAGGGACAGAGGGCGCCTCCGGCGTTATTTTCACTCTTCCGGTGGGGACAGAAAGTGTCGCCGACGTCTTGCCGGCGGATCTCCGGGCCTTGACCTTCGCCATGATGAATTGGGCAAAGCTCTTTCCGAACTGGCCGATGAATCCTGCCGCCAAAACTACCAGTATCCATTGCAGGATCGACCAGGTTCTAATATCCAGGAGGTCGGACATATTTTTCTTCTTTTTCCAGCCAATCGACAAGCCCGGCAATATCGTTGATATCGAAACAGGGAACTCCCGCCGCTAATGGTTCATCGCTGACCACGGCAATGAGGTTGTCGTTTTCCCCACACAGGCGCTCCCGCCGGAGGGACGGGCGAAATACCTCGATCTTGGGATAGGGGTTCTGCTTGTATCCCTCCACGATAATCAGGTCCACATCCCGGATGTAGCGGTCCCTCAGTTCGGCAATCTCGTAATCCCGGTCCGTATCTTCCACTACCGCCACCTGATGGGGCGAGGCGATGACCGTCGTCCGGGCCCCCGCCCGCTTGTGGCGCCAACTGTCCTTGCCCTCGTGGTCGATAGCAAAACCGTGGCGGTTATGCTTGATCGTCGCCACCCGCCAGCCCCGCCGGATCAGTTCGGGGATCATCTTCTCGATGAGGGTCGTCTTGCCGGAATTTGATTTCCCGACGATAGAAAGCATGGGGATGTTGTTTTTCATGATCTGTCCATATACAATCTGGCGTCCTTATTGGCGCTGTCCCTCTATTTTTAACGGATCCATTCAATAGCTACCAGATGGGCGACCGTTTTGAATTCGGGATCTCCTGTAACCAGCACGGCAGAATGGTTGATGGAACAGGCCAAAGCAAAACAGTCGGCATAGGAAAGGGTATACTGCGCCTTGAGTTCAGCGGCTTGGAAAACAATGGAATCGGGTATGGACAATATCTTGAATCCAAGCTGATAGATTCTACTTAACACTTCGATTTTCTTTTCATCGCCAAACCGCCGCTTGGTAAGATAGATGATCTCACCAAGATTAATCAGGCAAATCATTCGATCATGGACAGCCTCTGAATACGATTGTCGCAAGATTCCCTCAACGATGTCAGATCCCGGCTCCCCTTGAAAAAATGCCAGCAGGGCATGGCTGTCAAACACATAAGCGGACATCAATCCTTTCGCTCTCTTTTCCTTTCTGCAAGCAGTTCTTCCGATAGGGAGGGTTCGGCAGGAAGGCATCCTTTGGCTTCGCTGACAGGATCATCGGCATGGGGAACGATATAAATCAGTCGGCCATACTCAAACATCTGAATTCTATTTCCAGGCTTGATTGCATATTTCTTCCGGATCGATGCGGGGATAACGATTTGGCCTTTGTTAAGTACTTTTACTGATTCCATGGCAAACCTCAGAATGCGCTAAAGTTAAACTGTTTCGTGTTTTCGTATAACTTATTTGCAGTAAAGGCAAGCAAATATTATTAAGCCTATGGGGTTACAAATGTTTTATTTGCATTATTCACCGTGCGGCGTTAAAAGTTGTCCATGACTCTGCAACTTATGGACAGCGTTCGACAGATCCTGGCCGCTGTGGAGAAAACATCCGGGAAGACGGTAACTTATATCGAAAAGCCGGATCTGCCCACCCCGGTCATTTTCAATCTCGCCGACAAAGACGATCCGCAACTCAAACTTTTCTACCATCCCCATTATGATGAAGGCGTCAATTATGCCGTCGCGAATCAGGCCGGGCACATCCTCCGGCTCTTTGCCGCCCCGCCGGAAGAGCGGTTCGTCTCCGTGGCCAATCGCCAGACCATGGCCCGCTTCATCATGGAAACGGAAAGTGAACTGGAAAGACTGAGTTCTCTTCTGGGACGGGATAAAGTCAGAAGGATGATCTCCCTCTGGTATCAGGGGGTGGTCTTTCAACTGACGAGGATGCCCTCGGACATCATGGTCAACAAGTGGCTCTACGATGACTGGCCGAAATTGCGTCCGCTCCTGCTTCAGGCCATCGCGGCCCAGCGGCGGCAGGCTATCCCGTCACTGTCGCCGGACGTCCGGAGGGCTACCCCTGCCCGCATCTATCGTGCCGCCAACATCATGAACTTCGTCTTTTTCAAATGCCTCGAAGATCACTTTCACGGCGACTTCATCGGCCCTTATCACGAGACGATTTTTATCCTCGACGGCGCCCCCCTGGCCCGCATCACGGCAAGCTCTCATCAGAACAATCACGCGGGCGACCGTACCATGATCGATCGCTGGGCCGCCGAACTGGAACTGAACAACTGGTACGAGTGGCAGCCGTATGCAACTTTTTTGTCGCATGATTGAATTTACAAATAGAGCCTGTTCAATGTTTTAAAAAAAAGCTATCTGAAAGCTACTGAACTTTGAGAAAGGCAGCGGACGTGCAGACGATATTAGAGCGAAGATCCAATCACTGCAGATAGCCCAAGGAAGAGATCGTTTTTTCAGCAGGTAATGATATGCATGTTTTTCTTCATCTGATCCAGGCCATGTCCATTTTTATTGTCGTCGCCTACTTGTACTGTAAATCTCCCTGGTTCAAGCCCCTGACTACAGAATCATTAAGCTCAAAAGATAAGATATACCTTTACTTCTTCTTTTCAGCCATCTCCATCATGGGCACATACATGGGTCTGCCCGTTCAGGATGCCATCGCCAACACCAGAGCCATCGGCCCTGTTCTGGCCGGTCTCATAGGGGGACCACTGCTCGGCACAGCGGTGGGCTTCACCAGCGGTCTTCATCGTTTCTCATACGGCGGTTTTTCTGCATTTTCATGTGGTTTAAGTACGACCATCGAGGGCACCATGGCTGGAATCGTCCACCTCTATTTGATCAAAAAGCACCGCTCAGAGTCAATATTTGATCCGCGTATCGCATTCGCCGTGGCTTTTGTCGGCGAAGTCATCCATATGGCCATCACCCCCGTTTTTTCTCGGCCTTATGCGGATGCCGTTGAGCTCGTTAAAGTCGTTGCCATTCCCATGACTGTATCATGCTCAGTCGGCGCCGCACTTTTCGTCAGTATCATCCGCGACCAGAAGAATACTTATGACAGGATCGCGGCAGTATCATCCGGAAAGGCCTTCCAGATTGCGCAACGATCTCTCAATATTCTCAGCCGGGGGATTAACCAGCAGACGGCCACGGACCTGGCAAAAATCATCCACGAAGAAACGGGTGTCGGGGCGGTAGCCATCACCGACAAGGAAAAAGTGATGGCCTTTATCGGCTGCGGTTCTGATCATCACCTGCCCGGGAGCTTTATCGCCTCGCCGCTGACAAAACAGGCGATCTATGAAAACAAAGTGATCTTTATCGATGGAATCGATAATCAATACGTATGTCCCCTTTCGGAAACGTGCCCGCTCAACTCGGTTCTCGTCGTCCCGCTTCAGATCGACGATGAAGTCATCGGCACCATCAAACTTTACGAACCGAGAAACACGCGATTTCTCAACATCAACAAGTCGCTTGGCGAAGGGATCACGAACCTTCTTTCCAATCAACTTCTCATTTCGCGCTATCAAATGCAAAAAAATCTTCTTCTGCGATCGGAATTAAAACTCCTGCAAGCACAGGTAAATCCTCATTTCCTCTTCAACTCCCTAAACACCATTATTTCCATCCTTCGCAACGATGCAGCCAGAGCAAGAGACCTGTTGATCCATCTTTCGATGTTCCTGCGCAACAATATCAAGCGGGTCAATGATATATCCACACTGGAAGAGGAACTCGATCAGGTCAAATCCTATTTAAAAATTGAGAAAGCAAGATTTGAAGAGCGACTGGCGATAGAGATGAACATCGACCCGAACCTGCTCAAGCAGAAGCTCCCTACCTTTACATTGCAACCGCTGGTTGAGAACGCCATAAAACATGGAATTTCAAACATGCTGGAGGGAGGGACGGTCAGAATCAATGCTTACCGTTTGAACGGATCTACCTTCATCGAGATCGAAGACGACGCCGGGGCGTTTCAAGGAGAAATCGGAAACGGTGGTCTGGGAATAAAAATCGTTGATAAAAGGATCAAAGCCCTGTTCGGTAATGATTTCGGGACGGTTTTATCCTGCGTGCCCAGTGAATTGACGAAGGTTACGATCAATGTCCCTATGGAGGCATCCTGAAATGATACGAACACTGATCGTGGATGATGAGTTTCATGCCCGTGAAGAACTGGAGTCTCTGCTTCTGGAAACAGGTGAGTTTGTAATTACGGGGAAATGCGCCAACGCCCTGGATGCGATGAAGGCGATCAAGAAGGAGAAGCCTGATGTCGTCTTTCTCGATATCCAGATGCCTGTCATCGACGGATTCGAATTTTTGGGGATGATCGAAGAAGAACTCATGCCGCACGTGGTCTTCGTTACCGCTTATGACGCTTATGCCCTCAAGGCCTTCGATGAAAACGCCATCGACTATCTACTCAAACCAGTTGAAAAAGACAGGCTGACGAAAACGATTCACAAGCTTAAAAAAAGCATCGATGCTGGCCACAGACCAGCCATCTATTCAAATCCGGAAATCAAAAGGATCCCCTGCATTTTTCATAATCGGATTAAGCTTATCAATGTGTCGGACATCGAGTATGTCCGTTCCAGCCAGGCAGGAATCTATGTGGTTTGCCCTCCGGGTGAATTCTACACGGAACTGACTCTCAAAGTATTCGAAACCAGAACAAATTTCATCCGTTGCCATAAACAATACCTCGTCAACCTGGACCACGTAGATGAAATTATCCTACATGAGTACAAACAGGCTGAAATAAAAATGAAAACATCCAAACTGGTACCGGTAAGCAGAAGGTATCTTAAAATACTGAAAGAAAAAATGGCTTTTTAGTCAAACCATTCACAGCAATAAGCCCCTCTATTTTTAAACCAATATCCAGCGTTCAATCCACTTACCCCCGACTTTCAACCGCTCAAAAGCATATTTTACCGCTTATCTTACCTGGTATTGCATGCGGTGATTTTATCTGTTTATCTGTCCAATATCTTTTAGAAAGAAAAATAAAGATCCGGGAACTTAGATGTCTATTCCACTATATTGACTACTTTTCTATCGAGGTAAGAGAAATGAACGAAAAAGACAGCATCACTTATGAAGGGTTGAGTATCGGCAATAAAATCAAGGAGCTCCGTGAGCGGCGGCAGTTAACGCTGCAGGACTTGGCCGCCAAGACCGGGCTTCCAAAATCTGTCCTGTCGGAGATTGAGGAAGACGAGATTGTTCCTCCCGTGGCGAGTCTTTTGAAGCTGGCAAAGGCTTTGGGGACGAGCATGTCCCATTTCTTCCAGGAAGAGGCGCCGGTTAAGATATCCGTTACGCGTAGCGGCGAACGGAAGAAAATCAAAAGCCGGCCCCACCATCGTCATGAGGGTGAGATTAGTTACATCTACGAATCCCTGGAGACAAAGAATCCGGAGAAACAGATGGAACCGCTTCTTGTCGAATTCCTTCCCATGGAGACCGGCGATATGGTTTTCACCAGCCATGAGGGAGAGGAGTTTGTATTTCTTATCGAAGGCAGACTGGAATTCCGAACGAACGATCGTGTTGAGATTCTTTCTCCCGGCGATACCATCTATTTTGAATCCTATGTCAATCACAGCTACCGCGGGCTCGATGACAAATCAGCCAGTGCTATCGTTGTTGTATGGAGCAAATAATAATCGGGAGGATTTATGATTGAGATTCGTTTTCACGGGCGAGGTGGCCAGGGAACGGTTGTTTTGACGACCCTGCTCGCCCATGGTTTGTTTAAAGCCGGCTATGAGGTTCAGAGCTTTCCCTTTTTCGGCGTTGAGCGCCGGGGTGCTCCCGTAGAGGCTTATCTCCGCCTGGATAAGAAGAAAATTCTGGCCAGAACCAATGTTACGGCTCCGGATCATGTCGTTGTTCAGGATCAGACCCTCCTGAACAGTATTGACGTAACGAAAGGTCTCAAACCCGGCGGTTGGATTCTGCTCAACTGCTCCACCCCTCCTTCCGACATGAGTCGTTTCGGAAACAACAGGGTGGCCATTGTGGATGCCGGCCGGATTGCGCTTAAGCATAAACTGGGAAGCCGCACATCTCCTATCGTCAATACTGCCATGATGGGTGCTTTTGCCCGCATGATGGAGACGCCGCCAATGAAAGACATCATTGCGGCCATACGGGAGGAGGTGCCGTCCGATCCCGAAGCGAATGTTGCTGCGGCCCAAGAAGCCTACCAGGAAGTAGTAATTCTGGGACTGATCACAAGTGAGGACAAAAAATGAATACACCTACAATGAATTTAAAGCCGTTGTTTATGCCCCGGACGCATGAAACGACGGAAGGAAATAAGACCGGCTCCTGGCGTTATCTCAGGCCGCGTTATGAGGATAAGACATCCCCGTGCAGCACTGCCTGTCCCGCCGGTGAAGACATAGCCCGGATTGAGATGCTGTCTGCCCAGGGATTCTTCAAGGAAGCCTGGGAGACGATCCTCCGGGAAAATCCGTTGCCCGGCGTATGCGGGCGGGTCTGTTTTCATCCCTGTGAAGGTGTCTGTAACAGGGAAGGATTTGATTCTTCTCTTGCCATTCATACCATTGAACGGCATCTCGCCGACACGGCCGCCCGGAATGATCTGAAGCCTGCCCTGGAAAAACTTGCTTCGCAGCCTCAGAAGATTGCCATCATCGGCTCCGGCCCGGCCGGTCTGTCTGCCTCCTGGTTTTTTACCATGTTGGGTTATGCGTGCGATATTTATGAAGCCCTTTCGGAAGCGGGGGGTATCCTGCGCTGGGGGATACCTGAATACCGCCTGCCTGCTCCTGTTTTAAGAACCGAGATTGGCAGGATCGAAAGCCAAGGAATTCGTATCTTCACGGGCAAGCATATATCCGAATCGGAACTCAACAAACTCCGGGGCAATTATAGCACCGTATTTATGGGCTGCGGTTATTCACGAAGTACACCTCTGGGTGTATCGGGAGAAACTTCAGAATCCGTTAAGGATGGATTGGAGTTTTTAAGAAGTGTCCGTCAGGGCGAGAAACCATCTTGTCAGGGCCTGTCGGCCGTTATCGGGGGCGGCAATACGGCAGTAGACGTTGCCAGAACAGTTATCCGTTTGGGTGGGAAAGCAGCGATTTTGTATCGTAGACGCCGTCAGGATATGCCGGCTTTTGCAGAAGAGATCGCCATGGCGATGGAGGAGGGTGTTGCGTTGCATGAACTTTTGGCTCCCGGTGCCATTGAAGCTCAGGGGGATCAATACAAGCTTATCCTGAGAAAGATGAAGATCGAAGGACAGGACAAGGACGGTCGCGGCCGGATTGTCCCGGATGGGGACAAGACCAGCGAAGTGACTGTAGAAAGAATATTTACGGCAACCGGTGCGGATGTTGCCGAACCCTGGTATAACCCGCCTTCAGATAAATCTGGAGCCATCACCTTAAGCCACTGTCAAATCAAGTTTGACAAGGAGGGCATCCCGCTAGTTTACGGAGGCGACCTGACCAATGTGACCAAGAATGTCACCCAGGCCATTGCTTCCGGTAAGCAGGCGGCAATGGCCATCGACACTTACTTCCAGCAGGGAAGAGATGCCATTGAATCCCGTCTTGCATCATGCAGGGTTGGGGATGGACTGTCACTCTCCATGGAAGTCTACATGCAAGGAGCACGAAGACTTCGGAGTTCTCATATCGTCCAGCCGGAAGAGATCAATACCGACTATTTCCAGTTTGAAGCACGTGTTGTGCAACCCCGCCTGCTTGTGGAAGAGCGCACCGGTTCATTCAATGAAATCGATATGAGGATATCCGCCAATCTCGCCATACGGGAGGCGAGTCGTTGCTTCAATTGCGGTCTCTGCAACCAGTGCGACAACTGCTATATCTTTTGCCCGGATGTGGCAGTCATCAGGGGCAGAAATATGGAAGACCGACATATCAATTTTGATTATTGCAAAGGGTGTGGCCTGTGTGCGGCGGAATGCCCCCGTAATGCCGTAACCCTGGAAAGGGAGGGACTATGAAGCGCGTACTCGAAGGGAGCCATGCCGTTGCAGAGGCGGTCCGCCTGGCGAATGTCCAGGTAGTATCCGCCTACCCGATCACACCTCAGACACACATCGTTGAGATCATTTCGGATTACTGCGCCAAGGGTAAAATGAATGCGAAATTCATTCCGGTGGAGAGCGAACACTCTTGTCTCGCTGCCTTGGTCGGTGCGCAAAGCGCCGGTGTGAGAACTTTCACGGCGACTTCATCACAGGGATTAGCCCTGATGCATGAGATTTTGCACTGGGTATCGGCAGCCAGACTGCCGATTGTTATGGTCGATGTGAACCGGGCACTGGGGCCTGGATGGAACATCTGGACCGATCAGACGGACAGCCTGTCTCAACGTGATACCGGCTGGATCCAGCTTTACTGTGAAGACGGCCAGGAGGTCCTCGATACCACCCTTCAGGCCTTCCGCCTGGCGGAACGGGTCAATCTGCCGGTCATGGTCGTACTGGATGCCTTTTTTCTATCCCATACCTATGAGCCCGTGGACGTACCTGAGCAGAAAGAAGTAGATCGTTTTCTGCCTTCTTACAGTCCAAGGTTCAATCTCGATACCCGCAATCCCTATACCTTAAGTCCCCTTGTGACACCTGCCTTTTATATGGAAATGCGGCATGACATGGCATTGGCCATGGATGAGGCCATGACATGCTTCGCCGAAATAGAAGAGGAGTATGCCGCTTTATTCAACCGCCGTTATGGTTCTGTGGAAGCAGTTACCTGCGATGACGCAGAAATCATTCTGGTCACATCGGGCACCATCACCAGTACCACCCGTCTACTCCTGGAAGAACTGCGGGCCAAAGGGGAGAAAGTAGGCCTTCTCAAGATGAAGATGTTCCGGCCGTTTCCGGTGGAGGCAGTTTGCCGGGCACTGGGGCGGGCAAAAAAAGTGGCTGTCATCGACCGGAACTTCTCGTTCGGCGCCGGCGGCGTCTTTGCTCAGGAAATCAAAGCGGCACTGTACAAATTGCCGGTGCGGCCAACCGTTTTCGGGTACATTGCCGGGCTTGGCGGCCGGGATGTCACTACGGATATTCTGGAAGAAATCTACATCAAAACCAGGGAGACCGATCTCCCCTCGCAAGAAAGCATCTGGATAGGCCTTCAGGAGGTGAAATATGCAAATTGACGCTTACGATCGTGAATATATGTGCTCCGGGCATGTGGGTTGCGCCGGTTGCGGGGCAACCATTGCTATGCGTCTTTTCATGAAAGCCATGGGTGAAAAGACCATCATGGTGCTACCGGCCTGCTGCTGGTCGGTCATCGCCGGCCCTTACCCCCAATCGGCCATGAAGATCCCCGTCATCCATACCGCCTTTGAAACCGGCGGCGCCACCGCCAGTGGCGTACGCGCTGCCCTGGACATGAAAGGAGATACGGAAACCTCGGTGGTTACCTGGGCCGGTGACGGCGGCACTTTTGACATTGGATTCCAGTCCCTGAGCGGAGCAGTTGAGAGAAACGAAGACTTTATCTACGTCTGTTACGATAACGAAGCCTACATGAATACCGGCATCCAGCGCAGTTCCTCAACCCCTTACGGAGCGTGGACAACCACCACCCCGGGACAGGACTGGAAAAGGCTGCGCAAGAAAAACATTGTGGAAGTCCTGGTCGCGCATCGTATCCCCTATGTTGCTACTGCAAATATCGCATTTCCTGAAGATCTTATCCGCAAGGCCCAAAAGGCCAAGTCTATCAAGGGGTCCAAGTTCCTGCATATCTTCGCGAGCTGCCCCACAGGCTGGCGCATTCCCTCGGAGATGTCCGTCAAGATCGCGCGCATGGCCGTCCAGACGAATATCTTCCCTTTGTATGAAGTGGAAGACGGCATCCACTACACCATCAATCACAAACCAAAGGAATACCTGGTCCGGGAGTATTTTAAGCTTCAGGGACGCTTCCGGCACCTGACCGACAAAGACCTCGATCAGATTCAGACGATGGTCGACGAAGACTGGGGGTTGCTTCTGAAAAAAGCCGGCGAGCGATCTTGAACGTGAATCCCTATGGCCGTTTTTTATGTGCTCTTCTGAAACACAGTCGTCCTTATATTGTTTTTTAAGCAGATGGAGGAAAACAGATGACTCATGATGAAGCTATGCGTTTTGCCGAACATTGGGTTGCGGCTTGGAATAGCCACGATATCGACGCCGTTCTGACGCACTATTCCGACGATTTCGAGATGACAACACCGATGGTTCAGCGTGTGCTCGGCATTGAATCGGGAACCTTGAAAGGTAAGACTGCGGTGGGAAATTACTGGCGGGCCGCACTTAAAAAAGTGCCCGATCTACAATTCTCAATAATAGAGGTCACAAGCGGGGTCGGTTCCGTCAGCATTTATTATAATGCGATTATGGGAAAAAGGGCCGTTGAAACATTCTTCTTCAACAAGAATGGCCAAGTCTATAATGCTCTTGCAACTTACAATTGACTGCCCAGGGCACTCCAGCGGACGCGCACATGTCGCATACTGTTGGTAATTTTCAAACCGTTCATAAACACCGCCGCCTCAGGAGGTGGTAATTGATAAAGCAAAGGAGGTCTTTTATGAGTGCATGATTGACATTGCATAAAACCCCGGAGTGGGACGGCTGGAGCGACTTCCATTACCTCCGGTCCAATTCAAGGAAAATAATTGACATCAGCTTTTGAAATAACGTATCATAAGGAGGCAGATTCAAGGGGGGGAGAGAGAAATCCACCCGGAAAGATGGACGTTTCAAACCCCGAATTTTTTATATTTTATAATATTTTATAGAAAGGGAGGAAGATTTTATGAGTTCATTATATTTGATGATTGGTGCTTTATGTTGCTTTGCTCTGGCGTATCGCTACTACGCGGCGTTCATCGCAGCAAAGGTTCTCATGCTGGACGACAGAAATATCGCGCCGTCCGTCTCCTGCAATGACGGCCAGAATTTTGTCCCCACCAACAAGTGGGTCGTTTTCGGCCATCATTTTGCCGCCATCGCCGGTGCGGGGCCGCTGATCGGACCGGTTCTGGCCGCCCAGTATGGCTGGGGACCAGGCTTTTTCTGGATTCTGCTGGGCAGCGTCTTTGCCGGTTGCGTCCATGACATGATCATTCTTTTTGCATCCTATCGCCACCAGGGGCAATCCCTGTCCGTCATCGCCGAGAAGGACGTCGGCAAGATCACCGGCGGCGTCACAGCGGTCGTGATCCTCTTCATCATCATCGTCGCCCTGGCCGGTCTGGGTGTGGCCGTGGTCAACGCCCTGTTCAATAATCCCTGGGGCGTCTTCTCCATCGCCATGACGATTCCCATCGCGATGTGCGTCGGTGTTTACATGTTCAAGATCAGACCGGGAGCGATTCTTTCCGGATCTATCGCCGGATTCATCCTGGTCATCGCCGCTGTGCTTGTGGGCCCCTATATTGCCGATTCCAGTCTTGCCTCCTGGTTTACCTTCAGTAAGAAGGAAGTATCAGTCCTCCTGCCCGTCTACGGCTTCTGTGCGGCAGCCATTCCCGTCTGGCTCCTCCTCGCCCCGCGGGACTATCTCAGCACCTTCATGAAGATCGGCGTCATCGCCGCCCTGGCCATCGGCCTCCTGTTCGTGAATCCGATGATAAAGATGCCGATCACAACCCAGTTCATTAACGGCGGCGGACCGATCATCCCCGGTCCCTGGTGGCCCTATGTGTTCATTACCATCGCCTGTGGCGCCATCTCGGGATTCCACGCCCTCATAGGCTCGGGAACAACCCCGAAGATGATCGAACATGAAACGGAGATCACCATGATCGGCTACGGCGCCATGCTGACAGAGGCTTTCGTAGCCATCATGGCCCTGATCTCCGCCGTCACCCTCAATCCGACCGACTATTTTGCCATCAATACCTCTGCCGCCGTCTATGCAAAGTTGAAGATGACCGTCATCGATCTGCCGGTCCTCAGTCAGCTGGTCGGGCTGGACGTCGCTCATCGCCCGGGCGGCGCCATCTCCCTGGCCGTGGGCATGGCCCATATCTTTGCCAATGTCGGTGAGGGGCTCCGGCATACGATGAAGTACTGGTTCCAGTTCATCATCATGTTCGAGGCACTGTTCATCCTGACGACCATCGACGCCGGAACCCGCGTGGCCCGCTACATCCTCCAGGACATTCTCGGTTATGCCTACAAGCCCTTCGGCCGGAAAGACTGGATCCCGGGCACGGTGGTGTGCAGCGCCCTCGTTTCCTCGGCCTGGGGTTATTTGCTCTTCACAGGCGACATTTCCTCCATCTGGCCCATGTTCGGCGCCACGAACCAGACCCTGTCCGCCCTGGCCCTGGCCATCGGCACAACCATCATTTTAAAGATCGGCAGGAAAAAGATCTATGCGCTGATCACCTTTATTCCCTGTGCCTTTGTGACGGTCACCACCTTTGCGGCAAGCATCATGAACACCCAGACGTACCTTGCCAAGAATATGCTGCTGAACGCCTGGCTGAGCATCGGCATTACCGTACTCGTGGTCATCATCATTGCGGACAACGCTCGTGTCTGGGTGAAACTGCTCAAGACCGACAAGCCCATCGGCATGAATGTTGACCGTGACGTGGTTTACTGTGCGGAGATCTCCCCTTATGCACCACCCGATGCGAGACCTTAATTGTTAATACGTTAATCGCTTTTTAACCGAAGGGAGGATCAT
>JAPLJZ010000216.1 GCA_026388335.1 Deltaproteobacteria bacterium | reverse complement strand
TGTACAGGCGCCACCGACTACCTGTACTTTCACCTTCCGGGCGGCAATGCGCCCGGCTACCGCGTTCAGGGCATCCTCAGCAAGTTCCCTCAGCGTGATCTGCACCGGCGGATTGACAACAGAGTCGGCACGCGACATCTTCAGAAGTTCGTCCAGCAACTTCATCATCTTGTCCAAAGCGGTGTTCACGTAAAGCAAATCCTGCCTGATCCGACCGGCATCGGCCCCCGCTATGTCCTGTTTCAGATACTCCATCATAACCCGATAGAGTTGATCCGGATCGGCACACTTTTCTTGAGGATATTGCTGCTCCCCGTGGGAATAATGCCTGGTCTCTACCCGGTTTTCCATGCAACGGCCCAAATTATTCATAGTTTTTTTAAGCTGCCTTTTGCTGCGCCGGGTTCTCGATAAAATCCACGATATCTTTAAGGGTTGTATCTTCTCCAAGCAGATCCAGAGGAATGGCTACTTTAAAATTGTCTTCAATGAAACTTTGCAGATTAACGGCCGCCATGGAGTCGAAATCCGGAATATCTCCCAGGCGGGTCTCACCGGTGATAATTAGACTTCCCACTTCCGGGAACAGGTCTTCAATTCCCGCCTTCAGCTTTTTCAGTGTAGATGCCATAGATCCTTTCCTCCTTCAAGAATTTGTGTTGTTCAGATGCGAATGAGATTGGCGCCCCAAGACAATCCACCGCCAAAGGCAGCCGTAACGACCAGATCCCCCTCGCCGATAACCCTTTCCTCAAGAGCTTCATCCAGGGCAATCAGGACAGAGGCGCTGGCCGTGTTACCGTAGCGGTCCAGGTTAACATAGAATCTTTCGAGAGGTACGCCAAGGGTGTCGGCGATCCCGCGCAGGATGTTGATGTTGGCCTGGTGACAGATGAAACATTTTACATCTTCCAAATTTACACCGGCTGCTGCCAAGAGCTGCCGGATTACGGCGGGTCCTTTTTCGAGGGCGAAGGCAAAAACATCATCACCCTTCATGCGAAAACAGGCTAAACGGGGGTGGGTGATCTTGTCGTAGGGCATCATGGTGCCGCCGCCGGGGACGCAGATCGTGTCGCTGCGACTGCCGTCGGTGGCCAGGCAGGAACGGAGAATGCCCCGGTCGGAAGCTGCCGATCCCTGTAACAGCGCCGCCCCCGCCCCATCCCCGAAATAGGGGAAGGTACCGAAATCGCTTTTGTTGAGAATTTTTGAATAGAGCTCTGCGGCGACAAACAGAATATTGCCGTATTGGCCCGTTTTGATGAGGGCGTCGGCCAGGTGGAGGCCATAGACGCTTCCCGAACATACCGAATTGATATCAAAGGCAAATGCTTTCTTGGCACCGAGGAGGTGCTGCACCCTTGAGGCCGTAGCCGGCTGGATACGGTCGGGAGAAGAGGTCGAAAGGATGATCCCTTCGATATCTTCGGGCGGGAAGTTGATCTTTCCCAGGCAGCTCCGGGCCGCCTCCAGGGCCAGATCGGAGGTGCACTGATTTTCCCCGGCATGGCGCCTCGCCAGGACCCCGGTCTTATTGCCGATCAGGGATTGGGCTTCCCGGGAGAATTGAGTGAGGGCGCTGTTCGGGATGATATTGTCGGGCAGATACCGTCCCGTAGAAACAATAACGGTGCTTTTCATTGTGCCATCCTTTCGCTCGCATCCTGAATATCCGGTTGGCCATATTTCCGTATTAACGCCTTTTTATTGATGAGATCGGTGGTATGTTTGCCGCAGACGAAATCTTCATCCTCAAGGAGGGCCCGGTGAAAGGGAATGCTTGTATGGATTCCCTCAATCCTCAGTTCCCGGAGCGCCCGCTTCATGAGCGCGATGGATTCCTCGCGTTTCCTGCTCCAACTGATGACCTTCATCAGCAGGGAATCATAATAGATGGGAACGTCGTATCCCTCGTAAATTCCCTCGTCGATGCGAATACCAGGCCCATGGGGGATGTGAAGCTTGCGAATCACGCCCGGCGAGGGAATGAAGTTGCGGGCGGGATCCTCCGCGGTGATGCGGCATTCCAGGGCGTGATTCCGGACCTGGATGTCATCCTGGCTGAATTGAAGGGATTCGCCGGCGGCGATCCGGATTTGTTCCCGGACGAGGTCGATGCCGACGGCAAGCTCGGTCACGCAGTGCTCGACCTGAAGACGGGAATTGATTTCATTGAAGTAGAATTGCCTGGTTTCCGGAAAGTAGAAGAATTCCACGGTCAGGGCGTTTACATATTGCAGGATCATCGCCACGTCAATGGCGGCGGCCCCCATCTTCATGCGGAGGAAGGGGGTCATCGTCGGGGCCGGGCACTCTTCCACGAGCTTCTGATAGCGCCGCTGCACGGAACAGTCTCTGTCCCCGAGGTGGATGACGTTGCCCTGCCTGTCGGCCAGCACCTGGAATTCGATATGTTTTACCCCGGTCAGATATTTCTCGATATAAAAGGCGGAGGTGCCGAAGGCGCTGCGCCCCCGTGCCTTGGCGAAGTTGATGGCCCTTTCGAGTTCTTTTGGGTCATTAGCCATCCGGATGCCGATCCCCCCGCCCGTGCCCGACGGTTTGACGACCACGGGATAGCCGATCTCGTCGGCAATTTCACAGGCCTGCTTCAGGCCATTATTTCCATTTTGAATCGCATCGTCGCTGCCGGGCGTTACCGGGATATTGAACATTTTCATGAGTTGCTTGGCCCGGTGTTTCGGCTTGGCCTTATACATGCACTTACTGGGCGGTCCGATAAACGGGATGCCTCGCTGCTCGCACATGTCGACAAAATCGGGATTCTCGGCGAGGAAACCGTAGCCCGGATGAATAGCCTCGGCGCCGCAATTTTCCGCCGTTTCAAGAATCTTGTTCATATTGAGATAGCTTGCCAGCGGCGCAGCGTCATCGATTTCGTGGCTCTCGTCAGCCAAACGAACATGGAGAGCATTCGCATCTATTGCGGAATGGATGACCGCCGTACGGATCCCCATGTCCCGGCATGTGCGGATGATTCGCACAGCAATTTCACCGCGATTTGCGATCAGGATCTTCCGAAACATAACCTCTCACCTCCCATAATTTTGACCAACAAACCGATGTTCAACCGTCAGCGATACTTTTCAGTCCTTTTCATGCCATCGGGTTTCACCTCGATTCCGCTTCAAGTCCGGCCTGGATCTCCGGACGCAAATCCTTAATTTCAAACCCCGTAGAATGTCCCCTCCTCGGTCAGGAGGGACCTGATCTTTTGCATCAGCAATTCGACTTTGAAAGGTTTACTTAGGAAATCAACGAAATCGTGGGACATGATTTCCGCCAGGACGCTCTGCGTAGAGTACCCCGTCGTGATAAGGATCTTCATGCCGGGGTTCAGTTTGGCGATGCCATGATAGACATCGACTCCGGACATGTCCGGCAGATGGAGGTCAAGAATGACCAGCGATAGCTCACTATTCATTTTTTCAACGATATTCAGCCCCAGGGTGCCCGTCTTTGCCTGTAGGACGTCGTAACCATGATACTTCAGGATATCGGAAAATGTGCTCAGGATCATCTCGTCATCGTCAATGATGAGGATTGACGCCTTTTTCCCGCCCAATTCACGGAATTCCTTGAGTTCCAGCGCTACATGATCGTCGTCGCTCAACGGCGCCTTTTCAAGGAATCCCGTCAAGATGTGATGAAGCATGAGCTGGAAAAAAACCTCAAGATCTTTCGTCAGCCGATCCTGGACTGCCTTGTTCTCGATATATTTATGCTCATCTATAAGGACGTTGAGGATATGATACTTGTAGAGCCAGACGGCATAGATAACGAGATTGATCGGAATATCGTAAGACCGGATAACCTGGCTTGCATTACAGACGCCGCGAAAAAAAATATCGAACCGGCCTGCAACAAGGCTATCGATGTACTTGTCCGGATTCAGAAGCTCAATTTTATCTATAATCGATTGCCCGAACTTCCCGTAATAGTCAACAAAGGATGCACGCCACAACTGTCGAATGCGATCCAGATAGACCCGCTTGATATGCTTAAATGCCAGACTGATATTCCTTTCTTGAGTTCGAGAAAAGAGTATGCCGTCGGCAACGGGCCTGTTATGGAGTGAAAGGCCGCGGATATCCGAAATGACGCTGGCTGGTTCCCCCATGAATTTGAGAGAGGCCGCCATCCCGTGTTCCCGGGTAAAATACCCGAGGGGATGGCTCAGTAAATCAACATAGGCGCTCACGTCGATCTTCTCGCCGCCGATAAGTCTTTTCACCAGGTCAACGGCCAATATGGCCGCCAGACGGCCTGTCAAAAAATCGGGGGCGCTGTAATGTACCACATAGACCCGCTGTGGGATGAGTTCACGCGTCCATCCGGTATAGGTGCTTTCTCCCGGATCCGCCAGCAGGATCAGTTCGATAAGCACATGCTCGATTACATGGGCAAAGTTGGTTCCTTTACTGACCTCCATGCAGAAGCCACCCGGCTTTCCGGACATGCACTTATGATCATGAAGGGAAGGTATGGCCTGCCGGAGACGGTCGTAAAATCCGGGAATCTGATGGGTAAGGACACGAGGCCATTCTCCCAGATCCAGCTCGATCTCATAAACGGAAACACCGGATTTTACGATTTCATTTGGTTCGGACATAAGGGGGCAATCCTTATCCAAGGTTAATGTTTTTTACCGACTCATGTTTCAACTGCTTCAGAACCTGAATCAGAAGGCATCTCCCTTCCTGATGGACTCGGCCAGTACACTCAGATAGTCCTTGATGATCGACTGGACATCCTGAATGTTATATGCCGCCCCACCGAGCCTCTGAAGTGTCTTGGTGATCATGGCCTCACTCCAGAGCGCCGGATTGTTGAGCATCGTCAGAACCACGTCCCGCGACGCATCCGCTACCTGATTAAAAACCCCCTGTGCTTGAAACGCCATGGTTACTTCCTCCTTTCAGGGAAATATATGATTATTGGAACAAGGACTGCCCCTTCTCTTTTGCTGTTTTCACTTTTAACGGTAAGTGCGCACCCCTTCGGAATATCGCCTCTCGTCAGGAATAGCGCATGATGGGGTTACAGGTTTGGTTGTGACCGCTCGTCAGACAACCCTGACCCTTTATTTCAAAAGGGAAAGGGTCAGGGGGAGGAAAGTTTCAGGCCGTTGTGGCGCCGGGCATCGTCATTTTGGGGACGAAACTCTTCCAACACTGCTGAACAGCAGCCATCTCTTCTTTTAAGGAGTCGCCATATGTTCTGTACAGCTCTCCCGAAGAATCCATAGATGTCTTCATCAACTTTTCAATATCACCTGCACGCCCGGCATCGGTGAGTTTCCGCGCACAATCCATCCAGGCATTGTACATCTTGAGACAATTTTGTTGATGAATTTGGGACAACTCAAGCAGGGGTTCACTTGTAAAATTCTTTCCTGCACCCGACAGCAAGTCAGTCCAAAAAGTAACGGGATTCGTCTTCATTTTCTCATCCATTAATTACACCTCCTTTCCTTGATTGTTTAAGCGACCTACTTGTTTGAGCCGTAACACTAAAAAAATTCAGCGGCATTTTACTCTAAGGGCAATGAATGATGAATGCAATACGGAATAATTGCAAGATTAATACGGGGTATTTTCTTGTAGTCGCTAACGACGCGGTGAAAGAAGGCGGTCAAGTCTGTCAATCGTCGCGCGCAAGCCTGAAGAGCCGGGCATAGCGATGGACCCCGGCAAGCTCAGGGCGAGATGAGCCGCACCCCCATTGGGCGCGGGAAATGCACTTTATTGCAGATCCTGCGACAATGGGGGGGGGGGGGTGAAGCCGCCGCGGTCGACGCGAACGCTCCGCATAACCGGCCGGCAATGAAGCTCAGCGGAATTGCCCAGCCCGAGTTGATAGGCTTGTTATGTGGCCTATTTCAATCCTTTATCATTGAAAAAGGGCCCGTATTTCTTATCAACACCCTTGATGTGGTTTTGTAGCCAATCACTCAAAAAATCCATTACTTTTATGGTCAATCCGATCTTACCCTTCTCGAATCCGTCTTTGAACTCAGAAACCTTTGCTACAAAGTCCGAATGCTCTTTTTTGTGGCTATTTGCCTCAGGATAACCAAATTGATCAAAATACCGCTCTTCTGTTTTAAAATGTGTTCCTGTGTAGCTAATGAGCCCATTTACGATTTTTCCTAAAACATCCTTCCCCTTTCCTTGGCGCATCGCATCATCGAGGTCATTGATCATCCCAACGAGCTTCTGATGCTGCTTGTCGATCTCAACAACGTTGACGCTAAAACTGTCACTCCACTTGATTAATGCCATCTCTTCTCCTCCTTTCTAAAGTCATATAACAACAAAACTCAGCGGTGCGACTTGTCCGCGTCCGCTGGCGTACCTGGTTCGGTTTCGATGCGTGATCCCAGTTTGTCTATCTCGATCTTATAACATTCCGGGCAAAGACCATGAGTGAAGTTGACGTCCCAATGATTTTTAAAGTAGGCTTCGACCCGCATCCATGATTCCTTATCGTCTCGCACTTTCTTGCAAATAGAACAGATAGGTATCAGGCGCTGAAGCTCGGCTATCTCACTGATATCCTCAATCACGAGCAAGGCAAGTGACCTATCCTGGAAGGAGAAGGGAGAAGCGGTGATCAGTGCGTAAATCTCTATCTTGTTCGCATCTCGGATGATCTCTATTCTTGTGCGACGGCGAACAACACGGTTCCCCTGGAAGGCTTCCGTGACGGAATTCCTGATAATGCAGTCCTTACAGAACGGAGATCTGCCGCATCCCTCCTGCACTTCACTCGAATGTATGCAATGCAGTATCTCGCCGGCTCGCCGTTTAAGGACGGTCTTCCTCGCGGCCATCAAGAGATCGGAAGCTGCGGCATTATACTCTTGAATCCTCACATCTTGGTCGACCACAAAAACCAGCGAGGGTAGCGCATCAAACACCGCCCTGAGCATGTCCTTTTTTTCTCTTTTATCCATAGTCATCTGATCATTTTTAGTGCATTTTTTGCGGTACTTGATCTGTTTCAGCTAAAATAACCAGGTATTTTTTCAGGCCCAGGTATTTTTTCAGGCCGGCAGCAGTAAACTGCTCTTCAATGATTCCTGCCAGGGAAGGGGCAAATCTATCCTCCAAAGAAGTATGTGGGGATCGAAACACCAGCTTGTTATCAAAGGTTCGAAAAGACCACTCCACGGCGCTGATGGCCAACTTTACCACCGTAGGCAGACCGATTCCCATGCGGTCAAGGATGAAGCAATTGGTCATAATCATTTCATAGAGATATTCGGGAAGTTGAAATCTGCGGATGATCCTTTCTGTAAGATATGGATGATTCTGCTCGATAAAATCATCGGATAAAACAAAATCTGCGGTGTGATAATGATTTCGATACACCGTCATCATCAAGGCGCCGACGTTCGCAAGGAGGCAGGCGAGTTCTACCTGTCGCGCCCCATCATCCCGGAAGCCGAAACCGCGCGCCATAATTCTTCCCACGACGGCAGCGCTAAAGCTTCTTGCAAAGATTATTTCCGCCTCATGATCTCCCCGGGCCAGACGATGCATGGCATACAGCAGAATTAGCACTTTTGTGTATTGCGTACCGAGGCGGTTGACAACGTCGAAAAAATGCTTGACCGGACCCATTTTCAGGCCGCCATGATAAGCAGAATTAGCGATGTTAAAGAGATATGTGAAAACTTCGGTCCCCAACTTGGACTTCAGATTTTCAATTTCGCGCTGTCCGATTTCGACATCGTCCAGGACAAAGAGAATCGTCGGGTCAAAACCAAGGACGGAGTCCTTAAACAACGTAAGCTCGATTGTTTCAATTTGGGTTGCAATCTCATTATCCATAATTTCATCACCGCTCATATGATACTTGGTTTGCTGCGCCTCCAATCATGATTTGCCTTCTGTCTTCTCTCACACAAATTCGGGATACAATTTCTTCAGACACTCCGGGCAGATGCCGTGACTGAATTCAGCCTCCGAGTGGTCGCGGATATATGCTTCCACCTGGTTCCAGTAGCCCTTGTCGTCACGGATATTCTTGCAGCTTGCGCAGATCGGAATGATACCGCGCAATGTCCGGACTTCATTCAGCGCCTTTTGCAGCTCCTGCACCTTGTCGACCATGGCGGCCTGTAGTTCCAGTATGCGTTGACCCACCCTGATCCTGGCGCGGAGTTCCCCGGGGTCATAGGGCTTGGCGAGGTAGTCATCGGCCCCGACATCAAGCCCGGCGATGATATCGGCCTTTTCGCCTTTTGCGGTCAGCATGATGATATAAGGCGGCCGGTCGGTTTGCAGGGCGCGGACCCGGCGCACGATCTCCGGCCCGTCCATTTCCGGCATCATCCAGTCGAGGATGGCCATCCTGGGCGCATCGGGCTGCTGCATGGCCTGCCAGGCTTCCGCCCCGTTCACCGTCGCCGCCACGTCATGACCCTGCTTTTTCAGCACCGCCGTCAGGACGGTGCGCGACGTGAGGTCATCTTCGGCAATCAGGATTTTCATGAGCGTTGCCTCCTTGTCATGTGATGAGCCTGAGCTTGCGCAGTTCCTCCAGGAGCTTTGCCTTCTGGATGGGTTTGGTCAGGTACGCATCACACAGGTTGCGGTATGCGGCAATCACGTTTTTCGTTCCTGACCGTCCATTTCAGGCATCATAACGTCCAGGCAGATGAGGTCGTAGGGTTCGCCCGACTCAAGGGCCACGCGCACGGCTTCGACCGCCTCTTTGCCGTTTACGGCGATGTGGGACAGGCCGTAGCTCTTCAGGAGCCCCTGCAGGAGCTGGCGGCTGGTGAAATCGTCTTCAACAATCAGTATCTTCATGGTGTTCTCCTTTTATGGTTGTTTACGATTTACAGTTCTTTTGTCATTGCTTCCTTCAGCAAGGCGAATTGATTCTCCAGTTCTGGCAGACAGGCCGTGACCGCTTCCAGATTGCCGGCTTTCCCGGCTTTCTCCATCTCGAAGGCTACCGCACGTAAAACCTCACCGCTCAGGTTGGCGGACGCGCCCTTGATGGTGTGGGCCTGGCGCTCGGCGCTTGCCGCATCACCGGCTTCGAGATATCCCTTGAGCGCCCCGATCTGCCTGGGTATATCCTTAAGAAAACCCTCCACAACCGTGCGTGCCAGGTCCTCATCGTCCATAAGGCGGGCCATCATCCCGGCTTTATCGAACACCGGCGCTGCTGCCTCACCTGCTGTAGCGGGAATGAGAGTTTCAGGCTTACCTGGCACTTGTTCCGTTGTTGCCGTGGTCTCTTCAGGCAGCCATTTCTCCAGCGCTTCCGCCAATGCTTGGGGGGAAACGGGCTTGGGCACATAGTCGTTCATCCCTGCTTCTATGAACTTTTCACGGTCGCCCTGCATGGCATGGGCAGTCATGGCGATGATGGGGACTTTGTGATTACGTACCGCGGATTGGGGATTGCGGATGTGCCTGGTGGCCTCCAGTCCGTCCATTACAGGCATCTGCACGTCCATCAGCACTAAGTCGTAAGGGAGGGTTTCGAGGGCCTTGACGGCTTCCGCGCCGTTGGCCACAGCGTCCACGCGCAGGCCCAGCTTCTTCAGGATGCCTACGGCCACCTGCTGGTTGGTGATATTGTCTTCGGCCAGCAGGATGCGAACCGCGCCCCGGCGCAGCTCGCGGATCGCGTGGCGCGTGACGATGGGCTGCGCCGGTTTGGCTGCGCCGGTCCCGGCCAACACCGCGGACAGGCAGCCCAACAGCTCCGACTGCCGCGCCGGTTTGGTCAGGTAGGCAGCAAACCCGATCTCCTCCATTTTTCTGGCATCACCACGTTGGCCCAGAGATGATAAAAGCACCAGACGGGTATCCTTGATCGTTTCGTCAGCCTTGATGATCCTGGCCAGGTCTGCGCCGTCCATGCCCGGCATCTGCATGTCGAGAATGGCCACATGGAAGGGATCGCTGGCGTCTCTGGCCTGATAGAATGCCTGCAGGGCCGTGGGGCCATCCTGGGCCTCTTCCGATCGCACGCCCCATGCCCGAAGCTGGGCCATCAAGATCTCACGATTGGTGGCGTTATCATCCACCAACAGGATGTGCATCCCGCGAATCTCGACCGGAGGCGCAACATTGCGTTCTTGTTCTGGCTGTTTGGCAAGACGCGCCGTGAACCAGAACTCAGCCCCCTGGCCTTCTTCGCTCTCGACGCCGATCTCGCCACCCATTATCTCGGCTAATTGCTTTGAGATAGCCAGCCCCAATCCGGTACCGCCGTACTTGCGTGTGGTCGAGGCATCCGCCTGGGTGAACTTCTGGAACAGGAGTGCCTGCTTATCCAACGGAATGCCGATGCCGGTGTCCTTTATCGAAAAACGTATCACGGCTTCGGCGGCGGTCTCTGATACGAGACTTGCCCGCACGGCGATCTCCCCCTGGTGGGTGAACTTCACGGCGTTGCCCGTCAGGTTGGTGAGAATCTGGCGCAGGCGGCCGGGGTCGCCCTGGAGATAGGCCGGCACTTCCGGCGTGGCGGCGCAAATGAACTCGATCCCCTTGTCGTGGGCGCGCAGGGCCAGCGTGGCGGCAAAGTCGTCCAGCAGGACGCGCAGGTCAAAGTCCAGCGTCTCCAGGTCGAGCTTGCCCGCCTCGATCTTGGAAAAATCGAGGATATCGTTCAGGATGGTCAGCAACGATTCGCCACTGCTGCGCACGTTTTCGGCATACCGCCGCTGTTCCTCGTCCAGATCCGTGTCCAGAAGCAGTCCGGTCATGCCGATCACCCCGTTCATGGGGGTGCGGATCTCATGGCTCATGTTGGCCAGAAACTCGCTCTTGGCGATGCTGGCCATCTCAGCCTGTACGGCCATTTCGTTGGCCCGGACGGTGGCCTCCTCGAG
>JAPLJZ010000211.1 GCA_026388335.1 Deltaproteobacteria bacterium | reverse complement strand
TACGGCATTTTCCCCATTTTGAAGGAAAGATCCGAACAGAATGCCGGCACCCTATCGGGCGGCGAACAGCAGATGGTCGCCATCGGCCGCGGTCTCATGAGCAAACCCAAACTGCTTCTGCTTGATGAACCGTCCTGGGGTATCGCCCCTATTCTCGTCGAAAAAATCCTTGCCGTCATCCGCGAAATCCGGAAAGACGGAGTCACCATCCTGCTCGTGGAGCAGGATGTCCAGGAAGCTCTCGACATCTGCGATCGGGCCTATGTCATCCAGACAGGCAGGGTGGCTCTGGAGGGAACAGGCCCGGAATTGCTTGCCTCGGAATCGATCCAGAAGGCGTTCCTCGGTCTATAGCAAGGAAGGGAGAAGATATATGGGAAAGTTACTTACGTTGTTGTTGTCAGCCGTTTTTATTTTTTCCCTTTTAACCCCCGCCTTGGCCAAGACAACATGGAATGCCAATTCCGTCTGGCCGCCCAAAAATCACCACAGCATCGGTCTGGAAATATTTGCAAAGAAAGTGAAAGCTATAACAAAAGGTGATTTGGATATCATTGTCAATTCCGGCGGCGCCTTGGGATACAAAGGGCCGGAACTTCTTAAAGTGGTACGCGACGGACTTGTGCCCATCTCCGACATGCTCATCAGCGGGGTAGCCGACGACGAGAAGCTTCTCCAAATCGTCACCCTTCCTTTTCTCGTCCGTAATTTCGACGAACTCCAGATCCTGATCAATATTTCCCGTCCATACTTCGACAAAGTTACACAAAAATGGGGTCAGAAGATCCTTTATATCGCCCCCTGGCCCGGCGCCGGCCTCTGGACCAAGAAGGAAGTCAAAACACTGGCCGACTTAAAAGGCCTCAAGACCCGTACCTATGACAAGAACGGTGCCCAGGTCATGGAAGCCGTCGGCGCTACCCCTCTCGCCCTTCCCTTTAGCGAGGTGTCAACATCACTAAAAGCCGGTGTCATTGATTCCGTCATAACCTCTTCACCCACCGCGGTAGACGCCAAATTCTGGGAGGTCCTTAAATATTATGAACCCCTGAATATCACCATCGCCACCAATATGGTTACGATAAACCAGAAGGCCTTTGATAAGCTGCCCAAGGCCCAGCAGAACGCCCTCGTAAAAGCGGGCAAGGAAATGGAAAAGAGTATGTGGGCCGGTGTTAAGAAGTGGGACAAGGACATGGTCGCCGACTGCAATAAAAACGGCATCAAGACAGTTGCTCCCTCGAAAAAGCTCATCGCTGATCTCGAAAAAATAACGGCAAATATTCGTGCTGATTGGTTAAAAGGAGCCCCCACCGACGCCCAGAAGATTTACGCAGAGTTCACAAAACGCGTTAAACGATAATTAGTCTTATTGACACATTCTTGTCGTCATGGGACGATTTTCAATCGCCGTGGCCCCTCCCCTCAACCCTGAAAAGGACATGCTCAAAAAACAGCACGGCCAACACTCCCATAACGAAACTGTTGCCTGCCACGGGGCGGATGAGATGAGGAAATGTCGAAACTACATTGCCAGGTAGAAAGGCCACAATGATCGAGAGTAAAAGCGGCATTCCAACTACGAGACCATCACGGAGCTCCAGTTTTTGTGCTGAACCGAAGAGAACCATGAGCCCCGCGGCCACTTGTGTCGAGAGAACGTAGAAGAGAACCGCCCCGATGACAAGGGGGGGGACGGTTCCCATTAAGGCGATGGCCAGCGGGGAAAAGGCAAAGAGCAACAGAATTGACGCGGCAGGAATGAGCGTCCAACGCGATAAGCAACCCGATGAAAGGACGACACCCAAACTGAGCGAATAGTTCACCTGTCCAATGACGCCGAGGAATCCCGCTGCAATGTTGGCAACCCCTGTGACCAATATTCCCCGATCGACGCGTCTGGCCATATCCGGCGGGGAGACGATTGCATTCATGGACTGAATCGAGCCGAGGTCGTTGATGGAGAGTGCGATATAGCAAACAATGAAAGACAGGATAAGTCCCGCATCAAACGAAAATGATGTCGTCAGGTTCGTGAAAAAAAGTGCCAGTGGAGCCGTTCCCTGCAAAGAACCCTGATCAAAGCTTCCCGGAAAGATCAAGAAATGGATCGCCGTCCCGGCGAACATGGTGCTCACAATGAGGAGTGAGCGGCCAATGCCAGTCAATACGCGGTGAAGTGTCATCATGGTCACCGCCAGCACGAGGGCAAAGAGCAAGTTTGCATTTACGGACAGATCGGCCCGTGTCTCCGTGATGAGGCGGAGTACGGTGGGCATCAGGCAGAAGGCAATGAGTAGGAGAACGACAGAGACGACCCTCGGTGTGAACAGTTTCTGGAGGGCGCCGAAAAAACCCGTCACCGCGCAGGCAGTCAGGAGAGCACCGCCGATCATTACCGCTGTGTAAATAGTGTCCGTTGTAAACCCTTGGCTGGAGATAATTCCGATGAGGATCACCGTGGAGGGACCGAAAATCAAGGGGAGCCGGTGACCAGCCAGAACCTCGATCACGACGAAAACCGCCGCGATGAAGAAGAGCTTCTGGAAATAGACCGTCTGTTCATTGGCAGACTCGCAGTGGAAGGCCCCGGCAATTTTCCCCAGGATGATAACCCAGGGAACAATTATGGCACACCACTGGAGCCCCATCAGAACGGATTCCCAGAGCGGTGTACGATCGTCAAGGCCATAACGGAACTCCATGCTACACCTTTCATTCAAGAGTCTGGCTCACCGCTGCTACATCGGCAACCCCCTCCTAACCTCCCCCTTGAAGGGGAAGAATTTATGTCATTTGAAATCTTTCAGCACAGCGCCAAAGCCGGGAATGGCGTTGCGGATTGTATCGTCATCAACGCAGTAGGCAATGCGAATATATCCCGGCCCTCCGAAACCGCTGCCGGGAACGGTGAGAATCCGCTGCTTCTGGAGGGCGCGCGCAAAGGCGACGTCGTCATCAATGGGGGCTCGGAGAAAAAGATAGAAGGCCCCTTCCGGTTTCTTCACCGTATATCCCACGGAAGCAAGGCCGTCGCACAGGAGGTTACGTTTGCGTTTGTAGATCTCCACATCCACCTTCAGTCCCTGAACCCGGGCAATCACCCGCTGCATGAGGGCCGGGGCATTGACGAATCCTAACATGCGGTTGCACAGGACGAGGCCGCCCATAATGTCGTGGATATATTCGTTTTCCGGATGAGCGACGATGTAACCGATCCGCTCCCCCGGCAGGGAGAGGCTCTTGGAATAGGAAAAGGCCATAAGGCTGTTTTGATATGCCTCCAGGATACTGGGAACCTCGACGCCATCGTAAACAATATCGCGATAAGGTTCATCGGACACGAGATAGATGACGTTGCCGTATTCTCTGGATTTTCGACTCAAAATGGCAGCAAGGGCATGAATAGCAGCGGCGTCATAGACCTTCCCGGTGGGGTTATTCGGCGAGTTGATGAGGACAGCCTTTGTTTTTTCATTGATCCCCCTTTCAATGGCCTTTAAATCCAGAGAAAAATCTTCATGGGTGGGGACGATCCTGGTCACGCCGCCGCCGTTATCGACATAGAAACGGTACTCGACAAAATAGGGGGCAGGAATGAGAACCTCGTCGCCGGGATTGAGCAGGGTCTTGAAAATGACATTAAGGGCTCCGCCGGCACCCACGGTCATAACGATATGATCCCTCATGATCGTCATATTGTGTTCCTGGGAAAGAAAATCCGCTATCGCCTCCCGTGTTTCGGGATAACCGGCGTTGGGCATATATGCGTGCTTCCCCGGAAGATCCTCCTCTACGACCAGTCGCAGCTCCCTTTTCAGGTCCTCCGGCGGTTCGACGTTGGGATTCCCGAGGCTGAAATCAAAGACATTCTTCGCCCCGAATTCCATTTTCAGTTGAATTCCTTCCTCGAACATCTTACGAATCCATGATGATTGAGTAATAAATCCTTGAATCTTCTCCGCAATAGCCATATTGGACTCCTTTCTGATCCCGAACTATGTTAGGCTTTCTGCGTAACACATCAGAATTGTTCCGTCAACGCCACTCTCAGCTCATCGATGAGTAAATAATTCCGATTCTAAATCAAAGATGATATCAAGGCAGCTTCATCCTTTACTTCAGAGCACTGACACCCGCAGTCGCAATCTGCCCATCCTCCTGGACTGTGCCACCTGACACGCCTATGGCACCGACAATCTTGCCAATCTGAACGATCGGCAGACCACCCTCAACCGCACAAATATCGTCGAGAGTTAGCAAACTAAGCTTACCGCTGTTTACCGCCTCCTCGAAGGCCTTGGTGGGCCTTTTATAGGCTACGGAACATCTGGCTTTATGAATAGCAACATCGATGCTGCCAAATTGCGCCTTATCAAACCGCTCCAGATAGACAAGGTGTCCGCCCGGATCTACGATGGCGATGATGGCATTCACATTTATTCTTTTCGCTTCCTCTGCCGCCGCCGCTGCGATTTTTTTTGCCGCCGCCAGCTTGATGTTTAAACCGTATGGATTTGGCATTTGCGGTGATTTCACTTTGTTCGCCATCGTGACCTCCTATGGATATGTTATTCCACAATTCGGAAATAAAGGTAGCAATGACAACCCTTTATTCCTCTTCAGCAGCAAAATACCCGCCCGTCTTCCGGGCGCCGTTAAAGGTGATCTTTCCTTGCTCTTTCAGTTTTTTTATCCAACGTTCGATGGTTTTTGAGGGAATATTCGTTGCAGCGGCGATTTCAATGACTCGCTTGCCGGGATTCTTGCGAATGAATTCCAGGGTCCTATTTATTCCCTCATTTATTCCGCCATTTATTACCTCACTTGTTCCCTCATTTATACCGCCACTTATACCCTCACTGGCGGGGCGCCGGATAAACTTCACAACAAAGGCGCCTGTCATTTCCTTAAATTCCGGCTTGGGATTGCCGTTAACAGCGCATCCCTCTGCCATCCTCTGAAATCCTGTTCCCCAGCCTTCGATAAAACCAATGTCGTGGAATATTTTGGCCAATCCTCGGTTGCGTGGGATTGAACGGTTTTCTGAAAGCAGTGTCTTGATGTTCAATTCTTTGGGTAGAAGTCCCGGGCTCCAGATCTCCAGACGGTCGTCGAAGATCCGGATCTGGATATTGCCGGGGTCGGTATAATCCCGATGCACGATGGCATTTACGACGGCCTCGCGTAAAGAAGCCATTGGATAGTCCCATTTCTCATCACGGGCGGCTTTGGCGCCGATGTCTATACTCATGCTGATATGTCGCTGGATAAAATCGAAGACTTCGTTAACCGCCGCAATCATGTTTCCCTTGAAATCTTTCATATCCAGGAAATGGACCATCGTATTCCCTTTGAAACGAGCCCCTTTGATTACGGCATTGGGGATCAAATCGTTTTCCTTGGTGAAACACAGGTAGCCGGCGTTGGTAAGCTTGCCTTTTTTCAAAACCACCAACTTCTCAAGGATGCGTCTTTCCGGTATCTTCCCGAAGTGGAATGATGTCTCGTTCAGATTGTGGATGGCGGTATAATCCAAATCGATGCCTTTTAAATCCTTGTCAAGTGTTCGCTGATCAAAATCGGGCAGCGTGTAACGCTTAACCTGGTCTCGAATCTCTGTGGCCGATAGCTTCTGGTTGGCTTTTCCTACCCGGACATACGCTTTCTCAAAAGCAAAAACCGGTTTGTTATCAGACTCGGGGATTTCCAGCTCCACAATTTCACCAGGTCCGAAGGTCTTGACGTTTATAGACGGATAAAGGATCGGGTCCGTATGCATCTTGATCTTGTTGGCCACCTCTTCCAGGGTGTCTTTGCCGATTTTCAGGCCTACAGGGTTCCCTTGATCATCCAGGCCGACGACCACTTTCCCGCCTTTTTTATTGGCAAAGGCGCACAAGGAAATAATGATCTCCTTCCAGGCAGCAAAGGAGGATTTCTTCTCCATGGTTTCGGATTCTCGGTACATGCCGTCCCTCCCTTTAATGAAACATCAATGATCCACTTTAGTTTGCAATGATTCGGGCCGCCAGTTCATTTTCCAGTTCGGCTACCGTTGGAAGCTTTGTTACAAGGTTATCAGGGATTGCGTGGGTCAACAAATAATCACTGACACCGATGGGCTTGTTGATGTCTTTCAAGGAATACTCGACTTCAATCTTGTCCTTCTTTTTGCACAGCAAAATCCCAATCGAAGGGTTATCATCGGAGCGCTTCAATTGTGCATCCACCGCCGAAAGATAGAAATTCAGCTTTCCGGCATATTCTGGTTTGAATTTGCCTGCCTTGAGTTCAATAACAATATAACAGCGCAGGTCGAGGTGATAAAACAGCATGTCCAGAAAATATTCATTATCACTGATCAAGAGTTTCACCTGCCGCCCGACAAATGCAAATCCCTTCCCCAATTCCAGGAGAAAGTCGGTGATTTTATACGTCAGCGCTGCCTCTATGGCCCGCTCCTGGGCTTCATCTTCGAGACCCAGAAAGTCAAAGTTGTAAGGATCCTTGAGGGTTTCACGAGCCAGACCGGATTGCACGGCGGGCAGCGTGTGGGGAAAATTGGTGAGCGCACGGGCAACCCGCTTGTACTCCCGTTTTTCAATCTTCAATTCTAGATCATCCCGTGTCCATCCGTTTTCGTTCGCGGCCAAAGCATACCAAAGGGCTTCGTCATAATCTTTAATTTTACTGACAATCAGCCGGTTATGCCCCCAGGGCATTTGTGCCACGGGCTGTGGCACAAATGCCGACTGAGCGGAATAAAAGAGGTACCACTGGCGGACGGCATAGAGATTACGCCGGGAGAATCCTTTCATATCGGGAAATGCATGGGCTAAATCACGGGAAAGCCTTTCGATAAGTCCGCTTCCCCAAGCTGTCTTTTCTTCTTTTTCTACGATGTCACGACCGATTTCCCAGTAGAGTTCTATGAGTGCCGCATTCAACGTCAGGGAAGCTTTTTGACGGGCAAGACTGATCCGCTGCTTGAGGTCGGACAACCACAAGGTGTAATCGGGTGTGAATTGGATGTCAGGCATGGGCGGTCACCTCTTTTTCTTTCATAAAAAGCCCCGTCGTTCTTCATCTCCCGTCGTATTGTAACATCCGGCGGCAGTTACTTTGTTTTCCGCGCTCATATCGTTTCCACTTTCTTTGTACCTAAGATCAGGGCTTCGATCTCGGCATTGATTTCACGGGCGATGCGGTCGGCGGCTTCTCGCTCGCGGGCTATTTCTTCGCGGCCTGCCGCCACGCATGCCACGATCTCGCGTTGTATGGGTAAGGGGGGAAGAGGGATGGGAAATCGATCTAACTCCTCTTTGTTGATACTTTGCACCGTGGTACTCCATTTAACCAACCGCAGAAGGGCACCTTGCTGTGAGTTCAATAAGGCAGCCAAGTAATCAGGAAGGATTTGATCCTTGTTTTTTGGAACAAACGCCCGAATGTCTTGGTTAATGGCGGCGGATACCTGGTTAACTGCAATGGGAACGGTGCGCTGTAAGATTCCACTCCGCACCACCAATAACACGCTTTGCTTGGGAATCAATGACACTGCTTCATCAACGGCGAGTTGAGTAATATGATCCTGTGAATCAAAAATATGCGCCGATTTCATATCTTTGGGCGATATCCACGGAATGTTTCCGTTCCAATAGTCTGTGCGGTGCGTGGACGGCGTGCCACCACTAATGCCATTGCATAAAACGGCGAGAGGGAACGTCGGATATGTTCCGGCGTCATTCGCGTTCAGCCCAAGCAATTGACGCCCCAAAAACTCCACACTCCATCGTTCAAGAGACTCCCATTCAAGGGCAAACGCTTTGGGCAGGATGAAATCGCGTCTGTCCGCCATGCCAAGAAACCGATGCGTGTGCTGATGCAGGGAGCTTTCCAGCTTTTCAATCCTTTTCTTGGCAGCGGCGATTTCGTCTTGCGCCTTGCGCCAGCGCGCGACGATGGCCTTTTGCTCCGCCAGCGGAGGAAGCGAAATTTCGAAGCTGAGGAACTCCTCCTCCTTGAAACGATTGCGGCTTACGGCAGAAGAGCCGGTCGAGGCGGCGTTTACAGCACGAATCGTCGCTTCACGGGTGCAGAATAAATACAGATACTCAGACAGGATGCGCGCCGCATCCGGGATAAACTGTGGAAACTCGCTCGATACATGACAATCTGCAAACTCGGGTGGAACGACGGCGAAGGACGCCTTCCATGCAAAGAGACGGTTATAAATCAGTGCACCGGCAACCAGCGGCGTTACTTGATTGGCGCTCATGGCATCACCGCGCACGGTTTCGCGGTGGAAGACACCCTCGCCATACCACCTCACGCCTGCCATTTTGTATTCTTTATCCGGTCCGACTTTGACACGCTCGGTGACTTGCCGGACCAGCGTACCGATTCTATCTCGCGTCCATCCTGGCTGGCGCGATTGGCCCAAGAGAATGCTGGTCGGAATCGCCCAGCGTTCAAAATCCTTCCACCAGACAGCAAAAGCGTGGGATGCAAGTGTATTCGTCATCGTCACCCCATTTCCCCCGCGAGAAAAAAAGGCTCGGGATTGCGTCGGAACTCCTGGTAAAGCTCCAGGCACGTCTTCGTGATACCCGGCGGCTGGTTGTCATTGGGAACCAGCTCGTTTTGGTCCTGTTCGCCCGTAGCGGTGATGCCCACCTTCTCGGCTTCGTAGAGGAAGATGGGATAGGGAAATCTCTCTTTGAGCAAGGCGCGGGTTTCTTTGGCGATGGTCGAGGCCATCCGTTTCTCATAGTCGGCCAATTCCTTTTGAAGCGCTTTCCGCATCTCAGCATCCCGCACAGCCTTGGCAACTGCTATCGCAGTCTCAAGCCGCGCGGTCTCCGCTGTAATGGCGTCGGCGTTCATCGCCTTCACCTCAGCATTGGCTTCGGTATGCTTGGAGTCGAAATCAGACTTCTCTTCCTCAGTGAACTTCTGAAGGAACAGCAATGATGCTTTCACACTTGCGCCGGAGGAAAAGAATGCCTCTTGCGGCAAGCTGACAACGGCCCGGATGAACGCGCGGTTTTCGCAGAACTCGCGCACGTAGGCAAGGGAAGGGTTATTAAAGATACCTTCGGGCAAAACGATACCGAGCCGACCGCCGGGCTTTAACAAGGAAAGACAGCGTTCAATAAACAGGATTTCGGTTTTGATCTTGGCCGCCTTGACCCGCTTGTTGCGTTCCTTTTCGGTGCCGTTGCCTTTGGGCAGTTCGAAGAGGCTGGCGATGGGCTTGCCCACAGCAGCGTGAACGCGAGCCAGGGCTTCCGTGTAGAGATCATACTCTTTGGCATAACGTTCCTCAGTCTCACTGCTCACTCTTACATCGGATTCATGCACAACATCGGAAGGTTCGACGTTCGCGCCGAAAGGTGGATTGGTGAGGACGATGTCAAAGCGGCCTTCGAATATGCCGTTGACATTCAGAAATCCATCATGGTGATGGACGCCGCCATGACCGTCGCCGTGCATGATCATGTTCATCTTGCTGGTGCGCGCCATGCGGTCGTTTGCGTCGGTGCCGAAGATACAGCGGTTGGCCAGCTTCCACAGGCGCGATCCGGGTGTGTCGTGGTCAAGGGTTGCCTGGATGGCGTCAAACTTCTCCCGGAGCATGGTCGCCTTTTTGTCCGGCGAGAGCTTCTTGTCGGTCTCCACCTTGATTTTTAATTCCTGGTACTGACGGTCGGCATCAGCCAAAATCTGCTGCCGCACGATTTCGAAGAAACGGATCAGGAACCCCCCGGACCCACTGGCGGGATCGCAAATCACGTCCCCTTCCTTCGGATCTACCATCCGAATCATGAACTCGACGATGGTGCGGGGCGTGAAAAATTGCCCGATCTCACCGCGGAAGGTGCGACCGAGAAATCGTTCGAAAGCAATGCCTTTGATGTCCTCACTGGTTTCGGAAAGATTATAGCGTTCCAACAACTTGACGATTTCGCGACCCGTGGCGGGCTTGAGCCGTATTTCCTCATCACTCTCGAAAATCTTATCATCTGCGTATGCCTCTTTGGTTTGTCCGAAAAGCGTATTGAGGGGGTGTTTGCCAAGTTGGTCGTCAAGATACCCGACGCTAAAGAGGTTCTTCCGCGAGCGTTTGGCCCGAAGCTCTCGTTCGACATAGACCTTCACAAAGAGAATCTTGGCGATTTCGTCAAAGGCGGCGGCGGGATCGAGTTTCTCGCGATTGCGGATGACGTTGTGGCATTCGTGGAGCAGCTTCGCAAATTCATCCTCCTTGAAAACCTTCAGCCGTGCCAGTAACTCGTTGACCTCCTTGTCTGTGGCATCGGCATGGGGGATATTCGCGATCTCATCGTAGTTCGGCATCCGCCGCTTGTCATCCACTTTCCAATACTTGGTCTCGCGATGGTTATGAGTGACAAAGAACCGTGCGTGTTCGTACTGCGCATAGTTGGCACCTTGCACATAATCCTTCAAAGAGATAGTCACGTTATCGGCCTTGCATTCAATCACAATCAGGGCGTGCTCTTGTCGTTTTTTTGCGTCTGGGGTACGCCAGATTAGGAAGTCTGCGCGGGCTTGTGCGGCGCCGCGGCTGGTAACCGGCGTCTTTTCATCAATCTGATATAGTGAATATCCGTATTCGTTAATCAGGACGAAAAGAAACTCCTGTCGGACTCGTTCCTCTGGCGTCAACTGCAACCATGTCTTGCGAACAGGGCTGTAAATCTGGTTCCCGCGGATTTGAATCTTATCCGGTTTAGCGTAGGGTTGCGGTTCTGGTTGTTTCTTGGCCATACGGGCTCCTTTATTCGTTTTCAAGTTCCTTCATGCGACCGGAATCGTTATAGCTGTAATGTTCAGATTCGCCGACAATCACATGGTCAATTAGGACCAGGCCCACCAGTTTACAGGCGCGCAAGAGGTCGCGTGTTGTCTCATCGTCGCCGGCTGAGGGGTCAGGGTTGCCGGACGGATGGTTATGTACCAGGACGATCGCCGCTGCCGATTCGTGGAGTGCTTCTTCCAGAATTCGGCGGATATACACGGTGGCTTGGGTTGGCGTTCCTTCGGTGATGTCCTTCTCACCAAGGCGCTGGTTCTGACCATTCAAGAACACGGCAATCACAAGCTCTTCGCGCTTGCCGGTGAAACGCGGACGGAAATGGTTGGCAACGGCCAGAGAGGATTCGAAGGCGGGTGCTGTGAGTTTCGTGGCACATAGGCGTTTCCCGAGCTCAAATGCTGCTTTGATCTGCGCGGCTTTCGCAGGCCCAATACCGGGCACTTTCAGCAGGTCATGAATACGGGCGCGGTCGAGACCGCGAAGGCCTCGGAAATCCCTTAGAATGGAGAGGGCAGCCTCATAAGCGTTCGTTCCGGGAACACCTTCCCTGAATGTTCCTGATCCGATGCGAAGAATGATGGCGAGCAAATCGGCATCTGTCATCCGTTCCGGGCCTTCGGCAAGGAGTCGTTCGCGTGGGCGTTCGTTTGTTGGCCAGGAGACGATGCCTTTTGATTTCGTTTTAATTGTTTTCATGTTGGAAATTTAGGTTATTAGGAAGACGTTTTCTTGTCAAATTCTTTGTACAATTCCTTTCCCTTTGCCGTCAACCGGTACCTCTGTAAGCGGCTTTGGGGTTTATCGGGCATCATGTATTCTATGATTGCCTGGGTTATCAGGTCCTATCGCTTTATGTTTTTCCTTCAAAACCGATCTTCCGCCGTGGCTTTGCAGGGGGCTTCATAAGCTCACGGAGTGCATCAAAAACAATTTTGAACTGCCCATCATACTTATTTTCCAACAGTGCCAGTTTACTTGCCAAGGCCTTATGATTTGCCACATATTCTCGAAGTCTATTAAACGTCCTCACCACCTGAATGCTTACCTCAATAGCTGTCGCACTGTTGAGCACAGAAGCCAGCATAACGGCGCCATGCTCTGTAAAGGCATATGGTAAAGCATGAGAAAATTTAAGGTTTTTAAGGTGGTCGCGATTTGCGACCACCTCGCCTTTTTCTTCCTGTGTTAATTGAAACATGAAGTCCGTGGGAAAGCGATTGAAGTTTCTCTTGACCTGTTCATTGAGGCGCTTTGTTGTTACCCCATAAAGGATGGCGAGGTCGGCATCCAACATTACTTTTTGACCACGCAGCAGGATGATTGATCTTTCAATCATTTCGTTGGGAATGATAAGCTGTTTGCTATCCACTTGAGCTCCCCCACATTTTGAAAGTTAAACTGCACTTTTTGAAATTATTGAGGATCAATAGCACTTATGTGTCCGATTATATTAACGAATAACCTTAGTGTTGGATATAATTCAGTATTATTGAATTATCGTCGATATTCCTTTTATATCATACTGTTATTGCGATGCGCCGCCATAATTGCGGAATTATGTTTTCACTGTTCCGGAAATAGGCAAGATAGTTGATCTCCACAATGGGAAGGATCTCCTTGCTGGTGAACCTGCGCAAATCCCAATTTCTCCAGGAAATAAATCACCTCCTGGCCAGACAGCCGATAGAGTTTAGGCATAGGTCGCCTCAAACACGGTCATGAAGGGCCGTTCGAATTCCAGAATCGGGAACTCTTCGAGATAGAGTTCCGTAGCTTCCCGCAAGTTGGCAAGGGATTCCTCGATAGAGCTGCCCTGGCTGACCGTTCCCACTTCGGGACATTCCGCCACGTACAGATCATTCTCTCTGTGGAGAACGGCGGTAAACATTCCTACTTTCATGGCTTTACTCCTCCCTTCAAAGGATGCTTATGAAACATTCAATACAGTTCCCTTTTTATCAGGGACTCTTATCCAGTTCAATCCGCTTCCTCCCGTAGAATATTTGCGAGCATATTTACGCTGATTGTCTATAAAGTCAAGTTATTCCATCATAAACGACCGCGGCAAATAGCTTTCGCCGTCTTGGATTAGACGGTTTTAAGAATCTTGACTTTTCCGTCGGGTATCTTTACATTGAGGACGAACAAGGAGGTGCTAGAAGATGCCCATCTATGAATTCAAATGTAAAAAATGCGGCCAGGAATTTGAAAAGATTTTCTTTTCCTCCGACAAAGAGGAAGCAGTTCCCTGCCCGGAATGCAAATCGAAAAAGACCAGCAAGATGATGTCCGCCTTTGCCGGCGCTAAGTCGGGATGCGGTTCCTGCGCCTCCACAAGTTGCGCTCCCTCTTGAGGACACTGAAACTCTCATGACCGTGTGTCATGACAATTTTTCCCATTGCTTAAACCGGCAGAATCAATTATAAGGAGCCGGCTTTTCACAAAGAATACTGAAAGGAGTTCGTCAGCATGAATATTTTGATTTTTGGACCCAATGGAAGCGGTAAAGGTACCCAGGGCGCTATCGTCCAGAAGAAGTATGGCGTCCCCCATATCGAGACCGGCGTTATCTTCAGAGATAACATTAAGAAAGGTACGGAACTCGGTAAAAAAGCAAAAGATTATATTGATCGCGGTGAGCTTGTTCCCGATGATATCACCGTGCCCATGATCCTCAACCGCCTCAAAGAAGCAGATTGCGCTAAGGGATGGTTGCTGGATGGTTTCCCCAGAAACCTTGTTCAGGCTGAGGCGTTATGGAACGCCCTGACCAAAGAGAAGATTACCCTCGATTACGTCATCGAGATCCTCCTCGACCGGCAGACATCGAAAAACCGCATCATGGGCCGACGACTCTGCGCCACGGACAACAACCATCCGAACAATATCTTTATCGACGCCATTAAACCGGCAGAAAAAGACGGAAAACCGGTCTGTCGCGTCTGCGGGTGCGAGACCCTGACCGCCAGAGCAGATGACCAGGACGAAGGGGCCATCGACAAACGGCATAACATCTATTACGACACCAAGACGGGCACCCTGGCCGGGGTGAATTACTTCAAGGAACGGGTCAAGGTTATTGGCGTCAGCGGTGTAGCGGGTGTTAAAGAGGTCTCCGAAGATATCCTTAAAAAGCTGGGATAGACAAACATCTTAATAAATATTATAAGAGCCCTCTATCATTTTTGGAGGGCTCTTTATATTGACAAACATGGATTATATACGTAATTTCAGTATCATTGCCCACATCGATCACGGGAAATCAACCCTGGCGGATCGCCTTATCCAGCATACCGGCGGCTGCGATGCCCGTAACTTCCAGGATCAGATCCTCGATAATATGGACATCGAGCGGGAAAGGGGGATCACCATCAAGAGTCAGGCAATCTCCCTGCCTTATACCGCCCGGGATGGGAAGACGTACAACCTGAATCTCATCGATACCCCCGGCCATGTGGACTTCAGCTATGAAGTTTCCCGATCCCTGGCCTCCTGCGAGGGTGTCCTCCTCCTTATCGATGCGGCCCAGGGGGTCCAGGCCCAGACCCTGGCCAACCTTTACCTGGCCATGGAGCACGATCTGGAAATCATCCCCGTGATCAACAAAATAGATCTCCCCTCCGCCGATGTCGAGCGAGTTATCGAACAGATCGACTCGGAACTGGGGTTGGACACGGATACCCACCTAAAATGCTCGGCCAAGGAGGGAACGGGGATCGAGGATATTCTGGAGGCCATTGTGCAGAGAATACCGCCCCCAAGTGGTACGCCTGAAGCGCCCCTGTCGGCCCTCATCTTCGACGCCCAGTATGACCCTTTCCGGGGCACGGTCATCCATTGCCGGATCATGGATGGGGTGGTGCAAAGCGGCGATATTATCCGTTTCATGTACGGCGGGGCCACCTATAAGGTCGAGGAAGTAGGTCATTTCCTTCTTTCCCGCCAGAAGCGGGAGCGCCTGTCGGCGGGGGAAGTGGGCTACATCATCGCCGGCGTCAAGACCATCTCCGATGTCCGGACCGGCGACACGATCACGCTGGAGAACCGGCCCTGTGACAAGCCCCTCCCCGGCTTCAAGGAAGTCAAGCCCGTCGTCTTCGCCTCCATTTATCCCATTGCCTCCGACGATTATGAGGACCTAGCCGTCTCTTTAGAAAAATACAAGCTCAACGACGCCTCCTTCGTCTATGAAAAAGACGCCTCCGTTGCCCTGGGTCAGGGGTTTCGTTGCGGCTTCCTGGGCCTGCTCCATCTCGACATCGTTCAGGAACGCCTGGAACGGGAATACGATCAGTCCCTGATTCTTTCCGTCCCCAGCGTCCGCTTCCGCTTAACACTGAAGGATGATACCATCCTCTACGTGGACAACCCCTCTCATTATCCTCCCCAGATGGACATCGCCAAGGGGGAAGAGCCCTATATCAGGGCCGCGATGATGATGCCAGAACGCTACCTCGGGGCTGTCATGAAGCTTTGTCAGGAAAAGCGGGGTATGAATTCAAGCCTCAGTTACCCGGGACCGGGAAGGGCGGAATTGATTTATGAAATGCCACTTTCCGAGGTCATTTACGACTTCTATGACCGCTTCAAATCCGTCAGCCAGGGATACGGATCATTTGATTATGAACTCATCGATTTCCGGGACAGCAACCTCGTCCTGGTCGATATCCTCGTCAACGGCGAAAAGGTCGACGCCCTCTCCCAGATCGTTCATCGCGATCGGGCTCGCGCCTGCGGCCTCCAGTCATGTGAACGTCTCAAGGAAGAAATACCGAAACAAATGTTCAAGATCGCACTACAGGCGGCCATCGGCGGCGAGATCATCGCCCGGACTACCATAACCGCCTTCCGAAAGGATGTTACCGCCAAATGTTATGGCGGCGACATCTCCCGCAAAAGAAAGCTTCTGGAAAAGCAGAAGAAAGGCAAGAAGCGCATGAAGATGATCGGCAATGTCAGTATCCCCCAGAGCGCCTTCCTTGCCGTTTTAAAATCAGATACGGACTAATTGACTCGCTATTAAATGTAAGTCTTCAGGCAAAAATGAATCTGCCCGGCCTTTACATCCATATCCCCTTCTGCAAGACCAAGTGTCCTTATTGTCATTTTTACTCTACAACAGATCTCACTTCTATGGATGCGGTCATAGCATCCCTCGTCCGGGAGATGGAGCTTTATGAGGGCGAGTTTGATACATTCGATACAATCTATATCGGCGGCGGGACCCCATCGCTGCTGACCGTCCAACAACTTGACGTCATCCTTTCCGGGATTCACAAGCACTTTCTCGTCCCCCCGGATGCGGAAATCACCATCGAAGTAAATCCTGCCGACGGCGATCTTGCCTGGTACCGATCCTTGAAGGATCTGGGCGTCAATCGTCTCCATCTGGGCGTTCAGTCCTTCTCTGACCAGGCATTGACCTTTCTCGGGAGAAGGCACCGGGCAGACGACGCCTTCGCGGCCATTGTCAACACTGTCCGGGCCGGTTTTGACAATTTCGGGCTGGATCTGATTTACGGCATTCCGGGGCAGGATTTGCAATCCTGGCGGAAATCCCTGGAATGCGCCGTTTCCCTTTCGCCGCCCCACCTGTCGGCCTATCAGCTCGCCATTGAAGAAGAGACGCCCCTCTGTCATAGCTATCGGCGCGGCTCCTTTGACATCCCCGACGAAGACGCGTCGCTTGCCTTTTTCCTGGAAACCTCCGCATATCTGGAAAGATCAGGTTATCATCACTACGAAGTATCCAACTATGCCGCGAGTACCTCCCGCAAGTCCCGTCATAATCAGAAATACTGGGATTATACCCCCTATCTGGGGATTGGTCCCGGGGCACATTCTTTTAAGGAAGGAAAGCGTTGGTGGAATCACCGGAGCATCGAAGGTTACCTGAAGGATCTTGGCTTGGGAACCACCCCCGTAGCGGGCGATGAAACCCTCAGCAGGGACGAACTGCGCCTCGAGACGCTTTTTATGAGCCTGCGCACTGCCCGGGGAATCGATCTCGCCGCATTTCGCCTTCAGTTCGGCGAAGATCTTCCAAAGGAGCGCCATTCGATCATCCACTCCCTCGTCGCCAGCGGTTTCATCGTCGTCAACGACGAGCGGATTTCCCCGACCACACGCGGCTTTGCCGTAGCGGACCAACTGGCGCTGATTTTTTAAGAGAATATGGCAATATCCTGCGCCCTGTGGTATGCAGCCTAGGCGGGTGGTAAGATCAAGAAAGGGGAGATTTATGGACAAAGGGGATAGGAAGACATGACTTCGACGCTGATCTATGCTGTTGTGGCGCTGGTATGCATTGCCATCCCGTTTCTACTTCATCATATCAATAAAAATGCAGAGCACCCTTTGGATATCAGCCTGCGCCAGCTCATTTCCCAGAACCTTACTTATTTTATAACGCTCTATGCGTTCATCCTCGGTTTTTCCATGATTACACTGTGGGGCATTTATCAAAACGCGGAAACAACGGTAACCAAAGAGGCGGAATTGGCCCTGAACATGTATCGCCTGTCCCCGGGACTGCCTAACTCCGGCCACTTCCGGTACTTATTGAAAGACTATGTCAAGGTTGTAAAAGAAGAGGAGTGGAAAGAGATGGAGAAGGGCGTTTTCCATCCGAAAATGGATAGCATTGACGACCGCCTATGGGCTGAGCTGAACGCCATCAGGCCAAAATCACCTGAATATTTCAGCACCTATAATAATCTCATCGTCATGTTAACGGATATGGGGGAACACCGGCTGGAACGCCTGCTCCTTCTTGACGGCAGTCTCTATACCCAGATGTGGGCACTGATCTACCTTGGCGGCTTCCTTTCCCTCTTCGGGCTTTTCTTTACCAGCACTGGTCAGGCCAAGGTTCAATTTATCTCCGACTTCATGATGATCTGCATGATCGTCCTTACCATTTATCTTATTTATGAACTTGACTCGCCCTTTTCCGGAAGTCTCCAGATCGAGCCCAAGGCCTTCAACATCGTCTATGAGAAGATGGTCCACCTGGGCGCCCAGATCCCTAAATAACGATGGTTGTCTATTAAAATATCGGCAGGAAGCTTCAGGCAATCAGGTCAAAGGCGTCCCGGACAAGTTCCACCTCCGGGCGTGCAGGCCGCAGTTTCACGGCAACGACGTCGAAGCGCGCCTTTATCTCGTGTAAACCGTGGCGGTTAAGATAATAGGCGGCGACTAAAGAGAGTTTCTTCTGTTTGGCAAACCCGACACTCTCCAGAGGGCTGCCATAGCTATCCGTTCGGCGGCTGCGTACTTCCACAAAGACCAGGGTATCGTGATCGCGGGCCACGATGTCGATCTCTCCCAGGGGGCAGCGGAAATTGCGTTCCAGAATATCATAGCCCATCCCGGCAAGATGTTCAGCGGCAATGTCTTCCCCCAACTTTCCGGTGCTTATTCTTTCCCTGGTCATCTAAGGTTAAATTCGTAGTTTTCCTGGCGGGGTTCTTTTATTTTGAAGGAGCGACGATGAATCTTGCAGGGACCGTGGTCTTTGATCGCCTGCCTATGTTCCTGAGTTCCATAACCCTTGTTTTTGAGAAAATTGTAACAGGGAAACTGTCGATGATACATCGCCATGATATGATCCCGGCTTACCTTGGCAATAATCGAGGCCGCAGCAATAGATATGCTCCGCCCGTCTCCCCTGATAATCGTCTCCTGGGGAATATCGATGGGAACGGCCTGCATTCCATCCACAAGGAGATAATCGGGTGAAATGTCGAGATCGATGACCGCCTCTTTCATGGCACTGAGGGTTGCCTGAAGGATGTTGATGTCATCGATGATAGACGCCTCTATGACACCAACCCCTATGGACAGCGCATTTTCACTGATGACTTTAAAGAGATCCTCCCGCTTCCGGGGAGAGAGCTTTTTTGAATCCGTGATATCCGGATGGTGGTAATTTTCTGGAAGAACTACGGCAGCGGCAACAACAGGACCTGCCAGAGGCCCCCTTCCTGCCTCGTCAATACCCGCAATCAGGTTAAAGCCTCTCTGGCGAGCCCGCTGTTCAAAAATGTTCATGAAAAGAAATGAATATTCAGGACTTCCCCTCTGTCTTGATCCTTGCCTTCTTCCCCTTTAGAGCCCGCAGGTAATAGAGCCGGGAACGCCTCACCCTTCCCCTGGTAACCACTTCGATACGATCGATTACCGGGGAGTGAAGAGGAAAGGTGCGTTCCACACCGATGCCATAGGAAATCTTCCGGACTGTAAAAGTGGCGCGACTGCTGCCGCGTCTCTTCCGGATGACAACGCCTTCGAAGGCCTGAATTCGCTGTTTCTGACCTTCGATAATCCGTACATATACCTTGACGCTATCCCCGGACTTGAAACCGGGTAGATCGGCCCTGATTTGCTCTTTTTCAATCATTTCTATGAAATTCATGCTTCCCACACCTCACGTGTTTATTACTATTTTTTATATCAATTTTGTCTCTTATTCGCCAAATAGCCTGTCCAGAATGAC
>JAPLJZ010000164.1 GCA_026388335.1 Deltaproteobacteria bacterium | reverse complement strand
ACTCGATCTCCCCGCCCGATGTCCGGATTCAGCCTGAGATCCAACCGATAAAACTGCATTCCCTGGAACTATTTCGCGATACCCTGAGGAAAGTGAAGGCGGCCTGGGGCGCAGCCAGAACCGAAGTTATCGGCAAATTGAAAGATCCGGGTTTAAACAAGACATCATATAAGAATCCCGACGTCCTTATTTCCCTCATGGATCTATGGATGGGCCGGGAGGGAGGCTTGCCCTTCTTCCCGGGCTGGGAAAAATTCACCCCCGTCGTTTTGAAGCAGAAGACCAATAAGAACCGGCAGACGCCGGGGCATCCTTTTTTCGATCGCTGCGGTGAATTATGGGATATCGCCCAAATCCTTCAGAGGGAAATGGACCACCAGCTTCTTTATCTCAAGACGGAGATATTCCGCGTCCTGCGCCGGGAACTGCCCCTCAAGAAAGAGCAGCAAAATATCCAGTCCTACGACGATCTCCTGATCCGGGTCCGGACGGCCCTGGAAAAACCAGGCGGAGAAGCACTGGCCCAGGCCTTGCGCCAGCGCTACCACGCAGCCCTCATCGACGAATTTCAGGACACCGACCCGGTTCAGTATGCCATCTTTCAGACCGTCTTCGGCAAGGACAGCATCCTCTTCCTCATCGGCGATCCCAAACAGGCGATCTACAGTTTCCGCAGCGCCGATCTCTTTTCTTACCTCCGCGCCTCCCGGCAGGTTCAGAACCACTATAGTCTGACCCATAATTGGCGTTCCGAGCCACGCCTCGTTGCAGCGGTCAACCATGTCTTCGCCGCCCCCGGGCAGTATGACCATAAACCTTTTGTCTTCGCCGAAATACCCTTCCACGCCGCTTCCGGGGTGGACGACCCGGACCGACCCCTCTTGAAGCTTTCCGGCGATGCGAACGCCCCGTTCCAGCTCGTCTATTTCGACAAAGAATGCCTTGCCGGGGCCAATGCCGCCGGAAACAAGGAAAACTTCCGCCGCCTGATCGCCGGGGCCGTGGCGAGGGAAATCTCTCGTCTCTTGTCTCTTGCCCGGCAGGGAAAGGCAAATATCGGCGCTGCGCCGCTTCAGCCGGGGGATATGGCCGTCCTGGTCCGGGAAAACCGGGAGGCCCGCCTCGTCCAGGAGGCCCTGCATGATCTTGCTATTCCCTGCGTTCTTCATAGCGCGGGGAATATTTTTGATTCTCCGGAGGCACTGGAGATGGAACGCCTCCTGGCCGGCGTCGCTGAACCCCGCAGTGAAAAGGCACTGGGAACGGCTCTGGTAACAGACATCATGGGCGTCAGCGGCGAAACCCTGATGTCCGCCAAAAGGGAGGAGCGTCCTTGGGAGGCGTGGGTAAACCGCTTTCAGCAGTATAATGACCTCTGGGAAGAGGCAGGTTTCATCCGCATGTTCCGAACCCTCCTGCGGAACGAGGCTGTCCACCCACGGCTGTTAGGCTATCGCGACGGGGAAAGAAGGCTTACCAACCTCCTCCATCTGTCGGAAATCCTCCATAACGAAACCTCGGCCCGAAAATTGGGCATGGCGGGTCTGATCAAATGGCTCGCCCGGCAACGCGACCCGGCCGCAACCCGTCTGGAAGAGCACGAGTTGCGCCTGGAGAGCGACGCCAACGCCGTCCGTCTCGTAACGATCCACAAAAGCAAGGGTCTTGAATACCCGCTGGTCTTCTGCCCTTTTCAATGGGGATCGTCGCGGACAAGAAAAGACGAACTACCGCGATATCATGACGATCAGGACGATTGGCGGTTGAACCTGGTCCTCGCCGATGAGCATCAGCAGGCCGGAATCCTGGCCGAACGGGAATCCCTGGCGGAAAATATCCGGCTCCTCTACGTGGCCTTGACCCGGGCGAAGTGCCGTGCCTATCTTTACTGGGGACCCTTCAAGGATGCGGGCAGTTCCGTGACCCGGGCGAAGTGCCGTGCCTATCTTTACTGGGGACCCTTCAAGGATGCGGGCAGTTCCGCCGTCGCCTATACTCTTCACCCTGCGCCCGTCACCATCGCCCCAGCACAGGATGCGCTGCCGGCCCCCCACGTTGCGTCCGGCACCCCTCCCCCTTCCCCTCTAACTTCTCGGAACATTGTGGCGAAGGTGAGAAGTTCATCCGTCACCCATACCCTCCACCCGCCGGAAGAGACAGGACAGGGCATTGTCGATACTACGGAAAACCATTTCCTTTCTCTTACGGACAATCATCTCCGAGCAGACCTGGCGGGCCTCGCGGAGCGGTCCGGGGGGACCATCCAGCTAATCCCCTTTGCCGCCGTACCGGGCATCCCCTACCAGAGGCCGCCGGAAACTGAAATCCCCCTCGCCGGCCGGACCTTCACCGGACAGATTCCCCGGGCGGACCGAATCGCCAGCTTTTCCTATTTCGTCGCCCACAAGGAAAAGGAAGAGGATCTTGACAACGCCGACCGTGATCAGGACCCGCCGACCGGCGAATCCACCCCCGCTGGCATCTTCGCTTCTCCCGCACCTTCCCCTGGTTTCATGTCTCCGCCGGGGTTGACGGACACACCCGCTCTCGCAAGCATCTTCGCCTTTCCCGCCGGGACGCGGGCAGGCATATTCATTCATGATATATTTGAAGATCTCGATTTTACTGACGATAGCGCCATCGAAGCAGTTGTCGGGAAAAAGCTCGGCGAGCACGGTTACGATCCGTACTGGCAAGACACGCTCTGTACGATGATCCGCAAAGTCCTTGCGGCGCCCCTTGACCCGTCCGTCCCCGGATTGCAGCTTTCCGCCGTTTCCCCCGCCTGCTGCCTGCGAGAGTTGGGATTCTATTTTCCCTTGCAACCGGTCACTCCGGAAAAACTGGGCAGGTTCTTTGCCGGGAAAGGCATTCCGCAACATTATCCCCGGCAGATGGAACGGCTGAACTTCATGCCCGCCCAGGGCTTCATGAACGGTTACATGGATCTGGTCTTCAGATTCGCGGAGCGGTTCTATCTCATCGACTGGAAATCGAACCTGCTGGGAACAAACATCGAAAATTACGGGCAGGACACCCTGAGACGAACCATGAAGGAAGATTACTATTTCCTTCAATATCATCTTTACGTCCTGGCCCTGGATCAATATCTGAAGTCACGGATGGGCGCTGATTACGATTACGAGCGGCATTTCGGCGGCGTTTTTTATCTTTTTCTCCGGGGCGTCGATCCGGCCCGGGAAGGCGACTTCGGTATCTACCGGGATCGACCGACACCGGAAACAATAGCAACCCTGGCCCGGGGGCTGATCAAAACGGAGTAGCATCTTGAAATGAATCAACATCTTGATCAACTTTACCGGCAACAGTATCTATCGGCGCTGGATCTCCACTTTGCCCGGTTCATCCAGGGGCTCGCCGGCGACGACGCTCCCGACGTTGCCCTGGCGGCGGCCCTGGTCAGCCGCTGGCGCGGCGAGGGCCATATCTGCCTGGATCTTTCCATCCCGGCAGGAAAGTTCCTCCTCCCCGGAACCAATGATCCTGTCCGCTGCCCCGACCTGGATCACTGGTGCCAAACCCTCTCTGAAAGCCCCGTGGCGGGCCAGCCCGGAGAATGGAAACCCTTGATCCTCGTGGGCACGCGACTCTACCTCTACCGCTACTGGGAATACGAAAACAAACTGGCGATGATCCTGAAGCAAAGGATGCAGGCGGATCTGCCGGCATTTGATGAAAACCGCATGAGGGAAAGTCTTGACCGTCTTTTTCCTCCTCCTGTTTCCGACGGCGAAACGGACGGGTGGCAAGGAGTCGACATACGGACAGACTGGCAGAAAGTGGCTGCCTTTACCGCCTTTGCCAAATCCTTCTCCGTGATTTCCGGTGGACCGGGTACGGGCAAGACCTTCACGGTCGCCAAGATTCTGGCCCTGCTCAGCGAACAGAGCAGAGGAATACCGCTACGGATCGCCCTGACGGCCCCGACGGGCAAGGCGGCAGCCCGGATGCAGGAGGCCATTCAGGAAGCAAAATCCGTTCTCCCCTGCACGGAGGCAGTCAAAGCCGCTCTTCCGGCAGTGGCTTCCACGATTCATCGCCTCCTGGGCAGCGTCCCCCATGCCCGACATCCCCGGTATCATGAGGATAATCTCCTGCCCGTGGACGTGGTCGTCGTCGATGAAGGCTCCATGATCGATCTGGCCCTCCTGTCCAGGCTCGTCCAGGCCACTCCTGATTCCGCCCGGCTGATCCTGTTAGGGGACAAGGACCAATTGGCCTCCGTCGAGGCCGGGGCCGTCTTCGGAGATATCTGCCATACGGGACACCGTCCGGCCTATTCGCCGGCCTTTGCCGAAACATGCCGGCGCATGACGGGCGAATCCATACCTGTCCAAGGGCCGGGACGTTCCGTCCCGCCGGCTGCCGACTGCCATGTGGAACTGCTCAGGAACTACCGCTTCCACGCCGAAAGCGGGATTGCCGCCGCCAGTCGCGCCGTAAATGACGGCGATGGCCTGGGGGCGTTGAGTATTCTGAAGACTGCGTCAGCCGGAGACGCCCGCTGGCAACCCCTGCCCACCCCCGAGGCCCTCTATAAATCACTCGAAAATACCCTGACGGAGGCATTCGCCGGCTATCTGACCACCACCGATCCCCAAGACGTTTTCGGGCGTTTCAATCCCTTGCGGATTCTCTGCGTCCTTCGGGAAGGTCCCTACGGCGTCGGTCACGTTAACAACCTGGTTGAAGAGATCCTGCACCGCAAAAAGATCATCCGCCGGGATACGCCGTGGTATTTCGGACGGCCGGTCCTGATCACCCGCAACGATTACACGGCGCGGCTTTATAACGGCGATATCGGCATCGTCCTTCCCGATCCGGAGGGGCAGAACGAACCCCGGGTCTTTTTCCCCACCCCGGAGGGGACATTCCGGAAAATCCTGCCCTCCCGCCTGGGATCATACGAAACGGTCTTCGCCATGACCGTCCATAAGAGCCAGGGCTCGGAGTTCGACCGGGTCCTCTGCCTTCTTCCCGACCGGGACACCCCGCTCCTGACCAGGGAATTGATCTACACGGCCCTCACCAGAGCCCGCAAGGACGTAACTATCTGGGGTCGGGAAGACATTTTTCTCAAGGCCGTCTCCCGGCAAATCGAACGCTCCTCGGGACTGCGGGACGCCCTGTGGCCAACGGATGACTGCGAGGAAAGTATCGATTGATAATTTACGTTCCTTCCACGCAGCTGAACCTGCTGCTCCATATCGAACCCTTTCAGGATCTACCCTCTGAAGAATTCCCATCTAATATTTGATTCCGCTACCGGCAACCTTCAGATTGGGCAGGAAATAACCGGCGATGACGACTCCACTGATGATTGTGGCCAAAATAATAAACTTCAGTATCTTCTGGGAATCACATTTTTCTTCAATCTTCATTCTCGAAAAAACAAAACCCAGTACGACAAACACAATAATGATCATAGCACCATGCGTTGTCCAGTGATGTCCCAGTGCCGCCTTCATCGCACTCATGACAGAGTTATTTGTCTCCTTAATGATCAGTACAACGGCATTCAACAGACTCGTTACGATCAGTGACAGGCCAAAACCGGCAGTATATTTTTCCATTAGCTTCGACATGGCTCTTACCTCCCCATTAGTCCAAATGTGACACCTTTGCTGATAATTCCTCCCGCACCCTCTGTAAACAAACCGAGCAAAATGATAAGTGCAGAGATTCCCAGAATCAGATTCCGCTTTTTCTTGTCAGTAAACGGAACGTTTCTATAGACAGCTATCGGCAGGTAAATGCTCAGTATCAGTATTAAGAAAAAGAGATGCTCCTTCACCTCCATGAAATAGTTATGAGCCCAAGGCCATTGCCCTGCCTTGATAATGTCCCTATCATGACCATAATAGACCACGTACCAGTACCCACCGATGAGAAAAGATACAACCATGCACACCGCTACAGCTAAACTTATCTTTTTTGTTCGCTCAAAATGGCCCTCGTTGGCATTCAAGGTATCCATAAATAACGCTACAGCCAACAGGATACCCAGAACACCGAGTACTACATGTAACATCATAAATCCCTGGTTTAACATGTTTCATTCTCCTTTCCTGATGAGCATATGTTGACTGCCTTGTTATGCATCTATTCCCAAAGGCCTTCATTACCTCTTGTTAAGGCGTTTTTTCCGGGCCAAAGGTGAATTGATAGGCAATGTAGAAAGAATGGTAGTTTGGACCGGAAATATCCTGCCCCCCGGAGAGCAGCAAATGGTGGTTATCGGTAAGGTTGATGATGGCACCCACGGTGTACCCTATACTTTCATCGATACCGGTTCTATTAGAAGTCTTGTAGTAAATCTCCGCACCCAGAGTCAGCTTTTTATTGATCTCTCGTTGCAATAGCCAGCCGAACTGCCACCAGTCCTTGTTGCCTTCACCGGGATTAATCCAGTACCCCCCGCCTCCATAGGTCGTCCACGGCCCCCAACTCTTCTGGAGCCAGAGTGGCAGGAAATATTGGGCCTGACCATTCCCCAGCCCTTTTGAAGAATCACCCGTCGGAAACTCGATTATCGGAAATATTCCCACCTGAGGAAGGTATTTTGTTTCCTGGATGAAACGATACTTGATGCCAAACTCTGTATCTCCATAACCATATTGTGATGTTTGTCCTTCCGGTTTCACATATTGCATAGGAGTAATTAAATGGATCTGGACATTCGGTATCAGACCATAGTTAATTTCAACATGGGGGAATGTGGCAGATTCCTGATCCCGGTCATGGCTGTATTGCGATGCGAGATATATCTCCCAATGCTTGTATTCCACTGTTTCCGGGTCATCGGTTTTAAAAGGCGGACCTGCAAATGCGTTTCTTGGCACAATGGCAAGAACGAGATAAAGTGCTGCAACAGTGAATATGATACCCCTTTTCACTATATTTCCCCTTTCCGATTGTGAAAGCTTAGTCAGATATCTTCCAACAATGCATCAGGCAAGAGAAAAGTAGAGCATTAGCGTAAATGCTTATTTAACCTCATTCCTTCGCCTCAACACCATCTTGATCGCAATATAGGGGACGAGGAACTTCCGACGTTCTGAAATGTAGGGTGAATATTCTGGAATGTCAATGCAATTTACGCTTGTCGGATGAACCATAATTTTATCCTGGTAATCTCCTTGACATGCAAGGATGGCGTCTTTATAGTTGCCATCAGGAAAAGTTAATTTCTATCTATAAGGACGTCCTATGGTTTGTCATATCTGAGTTCTGTGAATCCATTCCCTATCGACCATATCCTTCCGGAGCTGAGAGAGGCCGTACACGCCAAGCCGGCGGTTGTGCTCCAGGCCCCGCCCGGCTCCGGCAAAACGACGCGGGTTCCCCTGGCGCTCCTTGAGGTGATTCCCTCGGCGCAGGGGCGGATCATCATGCTCGAACCGCGGCGGATTGCGGCGGTTGCCGCGGCCCGCTGGATGGCCCAACTCCTGAAGGAGAAGGTCGGTCAGACCGTCGGCTATGCCATCCGTTTCGATCGCCGGATTTCAAAAGATACCCGCCTGGAGATAGTTACCGAAGGAATCCTTACCCGGCGCCTCCTGGACGATCCCGCTTTGGACGGGGTCGCCATGATCATTTTCGACGAGTTTCATGAGCGTAGCCTCCAGGCAGACCTGGCCCTGGCCCTGAGCCTCGATATTCAACGGGGCCTCCGGGAAGATCTCAAGTTGCTGGTCATGTCGGCGACCATTGAGGCCGGCCCCATTGCTGCCCTGCTGGGCAACGCCCCGGTGATTTCGGCATCCGGCGAGGGCTTCCCCGTGGAGGAGCGTTATTTTCCGGACAATGGATGGATAGGAGGCCGGGGCGAACCCTGGGAGAACCGTATTGTCGGCGCTGTCCTCACCGCATTGAGAGAGACGACGGGGGACATCCTCGTTTTTCTGCCCGGAGCCGGGGAAATCCGCCGGGCCGTTGCGGCTATACAGGAGGTACTGAAGGGCCGGGAAGATCCCGTTTCCCTCCATCCCCTCTATGGAGATCTGCCTTTCGCGGAGCAGGAACGGGCAATCATGCCGGCCCGGCAACGAAAGATCGTCCTGGCGACGAATATCGCCGAAACGAGCCTCACCATCGAAGGGGTCCGGGTGGTAATCGACGGCGGCCAAGCCCGGAGGCTCCAGTATGACCCCGCCACGGGCATGAATCGCCTCGTGACGGTTACGACGTCCCGGGCGTCGGCAACACAGCGCCAGGGCCGGGCGGGCCGCCTCGGGCCGGGGATCTGCTATCGCCTGTACAGCCGTCATGTCTATGAGTCCATGATCCCCTTTACGCCGCCGGAGATCCTCACGTCCGATCTTTCCTCCCTGGTCCTGGAATTGGCGGCATGGGGTGTTACCGACTCGCTGGCCCTGGCATGGCTCGATCCACCGCCAAAAGCGGCTTGGGAAGGGTCCCGACAGCTCCTTATGGATCTGGACGCCCTGGATAAATCCGGGGCGGTGACGCCTGTCGGCCGCGCCATGGTCCGTCTGCCCCTCCACCCCCGCCTGGGGAGATTGCTGCTACGGGCGGCCGAATCAGGGCGTCTCCACCTGGGAGCGGATCTTGCCGCCCTCCTTTCCGAAAGAGACATTATACGCCGGAATCACCTGGATGACAGGGATCTACAGGGGGGAGCAGACATCAGCGAGCGCCTCGATATGCTCCGGCGCTGGCGTAAAGAAAAGCAGGCCCCGGCAGGAACGGATCCCTATGCTTTGCGAACCGTAGAGCGGGCGGCGCAACAGCTCCGGAATCTGGCGGAAGCGGCTGCGGGAGAGACTGTCCAGAAAAGTGAAGACCCAGCAATTTCCTCCCTCCTCCTCCGCGCCTATCCCGACCGGATTGCCAAAAGGCGTGACGAAGGGGGTAGTCGCTATCTTTTGGCTCAGGGAAGAGGCGTGCGGCTGCCCCGAGGAAGCGGCCTGATCGCAAGCCCCTTTCTGGTCGCCGTGCACCTTGACGGGGGTGAAAAGGCGGAAGGGACGATCCATATGGCCGAGCCGGTATCCGAGGAGATCATCTGGAGGGAGATGAGCGCCCATATTGAGACCCGGCGGCAGGTGGAATGGGACAAGCAGGAAGGTCGGATTCTCTCGTTCCTTGCAGAACGGCTGGGGGCGCTGTCGCTCACGATAAGACCTTTCCCGGCCCCTGATGAAGAGGCGATCCCGATCCTAT
>JAPLJZ010000229.1 GCA_026388335.1 Deltaproteobacteria bacterium | reverse complement strand
GCTCGATTGCTGAATCATCTGATCGAGATCCGACTGCCTGACTTCGATGTGGGTAACCTTTTTCTTTCTTTTCCCGATGTACTCGGTAAATTCGACTTTAACGACGATATCGCCGATCTGTTCAACTTCACAGCTTGCTTTAATGATTTCAGGTGTGGGCTCCTGTTGTTCTTCTTTGGAAATGGTCACCTGTTGAGGCGCCGGCCGCTGAATATCCGTTGCAATCGTCACCTCCACATAAACTTCCTTTTTCCGGTACGCCGCCCAGATGTCCTTGATGCTTCGGTTGTCTTCTGATTTCTCAAGGAGCATCTTTGCCAATTCCTTGGCCAGACTATCAGATGTATCCGAAAGAGCGGCAAGCCCCTTGTCGCTGAGCTCTCCTTCGATGGCAAGGCTCGTCGTCAGTTTGTCCGCCATGAGCTTCATCAGCCGGGTCTGCATGGTTCCAGAGTAGGCCAGAAAGAATACCTTAACCGGCTTTTTCTGGGGAATCCTCCATGACCTTCGGGATGCCTGCCTGAGCGTGTAGGTGCTCATGGGGATCTGGTAAAAGATGATGGATGGAAAATCCAGCAGGTCCATCCCCACTTCGACCTTCTTGGGATTGGTGATAAGGACGTCCATGCCATTCTTGACCCAGTTGTCGATGATTTTGGCCCTGCCTTCCGTATCCCCGGAACGGAGAACCTTCACGCTGATCCGTTCCTCTTCCATCATTCTGACGAGTCTGGGGCTGATGTCAGTGGTGTCGGAATTTTGGATATAGACCAAGACCTTCCTTCTTTCCGCCAGCTCCTGCCTGATGATGGAAATAAGCTCCTGTTCTTTTGGCATCTCTTCTTCCAGGGGAGGACCATAGGCCACCAGTTCCTTTGTGTGGGGATGACGGACTGTTATCCCCTGATATATCCGCTCCGGGTAGGAAAGGAGGGCATGAAGATACGCCCCCATGAGGGAGTTGTCCCCCTTGGCCAGGGCCTCTTTCAGGGCATCCTTGAGTGTCGCTTCGAATTCATGGTAATACTCTGCCATCTGCGGATGCATGGCCAGTTCGATGACGTCTTCCTCATAGGGCTGAAGATGCTCCATGCAGTCGGACAGTCTCATGAATACCGCATTGGACAAGAGCATCTTGCCAAGCAGAAGGGGACTTATCCCTGGCTTCTCCTTGACGATTGTTCGCTTCTTGGCCATCGTGGTCGAACCATCCTCTTCACTGACCGTAGTGATCTTTTCCAGGACGCCGTAACGCTCGATGAACGCCCTGGGGTTTCCCCACTTGTTCTTATCCGCGATCATAAGCTGGGGATGGGTGCGGAAAAGCAGATGATAAACGTCCGATGCATAACCACCGGCAAGGGTGCCGGTCAGGCAGAGAACATATTTACAGGCGCAGACCAGAGCGCCGAAAGCATATCCCTGACCGGATTCGTTCTTGAACTGGTGGATCTCGTCAACGACCAGGAGATCAAAGAATCCCTTCATCTTGTATTTGATGAACTTGGCCGGGTTGGCCTTTCGATAATTCTTGTTCGTGATGTCCGGCTGCCAGAGCTGTTCATTGCAGATAACCGGAACCAGGCGGCGCCGGTCTGTTTCCGGATCATAGCGCCATTTCCAGATGCGGTTGGAACAGGCATGACGTTTCTTGTATCTGCCCTGGGTGTTTTTTTCGAGTACCGGTATGGGATAACCGTCTTTATCAAGCAATTCTTGTCCGCATTTTGGACAGAAGTGCTTCTCGTTCTTCGTCCCCACCGCAGGCCGCCAGAGGAATCCCGTCTTGGCCCGTTCCCGGCCTATGACGTAAAACTCAAGTCTTGCCGGCCTCGGCTGCCTTCTCAGGGTCTCCAATTTGGTAATAACGCCTTTCCCGTTGTAGTTATATGCCTTCGCCTCGGGGAGGCTGTCGTTGATTTCAGCGATCCATTTCAGGACCAGATGAGGCGGGCAGATAACCAGAACTCTTTTGATGCCTCGTTGTTTGTAGAGAACCAGAGCCGCCGCGATAGCCATCAGCGTTTTCCCTGTCCCCATCTCACAAACCGTGTAGGCCGCCTTGTTTCCCGATAGCAACGATTTGCAGCAAGCCTTGATGATCTCCGCCTGGGATGGGAAAGGCAGCTTCTTCATGGTGCTGAGGGTCTCTGCCGTGGTGCTTTCCTTATCCTTGGCCGGATCATGGATGACAGTCAATTCTGTGGTTACCTTCTCGGCCATGCTTTCCCCGTAATCATTCAAAAAGTCTTTAAGCGATATTGCTTGTGCCATCGCCGTTTCCATTGCTGTTTCCCCCTCTCCGGCTCATGCACCGGATAATCTCAGGAACCTTCTTTCTTATTGCCTCGGAAATCAGGTCATGCAGTTGTGTCGGATGATAATCGAATAGATAACCTTTGAAGTCCCCCGCAAGGGTTTGCAATTCAATGAGCCAGTTGTCCTGCTTTTTGAAGGTCTTCCAGAGCCAGGAAGCCCAGGAGGAATGCAGGGGGATCTCCGTCTTCTCGTTGAGATGCAGGAAGAAAAGGGTCAGAATATCCCGATCCTCCCTCGTGATCACGAGAAAGCGGTTCTGATTTTCCTCATTGCCTCCGGGAATGGCAAGATTCGGGATGACAACGGCATGAACGAGGCCTGATGGGAGCTTCTTTATCTGGACCCTGTAACCCATGTCCGAGCGTTCAAGGTAATGCTCCTCTTTATCCACCTCGATATTGAGGCCGCAGTTCTCAAGAAGATTGGCGACGATCCCCTTGACCGTTACCTGGTAGCCGCATACGGACATGAAGTAGATGGTTTCCATGTCCTGCGGGTCAATGATCAAGTCGGAACAATGGGCCTGGATGCCCATGGCGTGAATGTTATAGAGCGTCATAGATACCTCAACGCCTCCTCGTTATTTTTTAAACTGTTACCGTTATTTGTTACTGGACGGTGAGCATTTCACCCTGCCGGTTGAAGGCAAGGATGCTGATTTTGATGAGATCCGTTTCGATGTGCTTCTCACACTTGCCTTCGATTTCCACGGTGTGGCGCACTTCTTTTTTCGTGATCCCTTTGATGATAAGAGGGTTCTTCCTGTCCTTGTCCCAGACGATACCGTTCATAAGACCACAAGCCAGGATCTGGGCAAGGTGGCCATGTCGCAGGGGCATGATGGGTCGGATCTTCTCGGCCATCTTCAGGGGCGTGGTCATGTCCCGGACCTGGTCGAAAAGACCGTAACGCCGGATTTCTTCTTCAAGCTCTTCAGGATCGATTTCCTTGCTTCGAAAGACAAAGTCCGCCCTGCTAGGCGATAAGGGAATCTCGTAAAGCTGGGGTGGGGTTTCCGGAAGAAATGGAATGGTTGTTCTGAATCTGCCGCAATTCTTTAGATATTCTGCCATGGATTCCTCCTTGGCCGGTCGAATCTTCAAGATACCGAAGATGACCAATTGCCGGAAAGCCCGGTAGGCTTCTTCAGGGAAACGATAGACGCTGATATTCTCAAAGCGGTAGGAAAGCATCCTGGCGATCTGGCTGTCCAGTCGTCTATGAGGGATCAGATAGACAAT
>JAPLJZ010000054.1 GCA_026388335.1 Deltaproteobacteria bacterium | reverse complement strand
GCCGTGCTCGAAGGTAAAAAGAAGTTTGAAGAGCGCATCCAGGCCGAAAGCGACAAAGAAGATACGCCCCGGGAGGTAGCGATCATGGAACAGGAAGAAAACGATGTTCCGGAGAGCATTGAAACAAAAGATAATTTGGGCGCCCTTGAACAAGCCGACGCAGAAGAGCGGGCATGATAGATAAATAGAAATACAACCAGGAGGTAACACTTTGAATATTACCGTTGATATGGTCAAAGAACTCAGGATTAAAACCAATGCCGGGATGATGGATTGCAAAGAGGCACTGGCGGCGTCAAATGGTGATTTTGAGAAAGCCGTCGATTATTTGAGAAAAAAAGGGATGTCGGCAGCGACGAAACGATCATCCAAGGCCGCGAAAGATGGAACCATCGCCTTCTATATCCATATGGGTGGAAAGATCGGCGTCCTTGTCGAGTTGAACTGCGAAACCGATTTTGTCGCCAAGACCGAGGCCTTCCAGGTACTGGCCAAAGACCTGGCAATGCATGTTGCCGCCTCCAATCCCGTTTATGTACGGCCGGAAGAGATACCGGCAGACGCCCTGGAACGGGAAAAGGAAATTTACAAAAGCCAACTGCTGGCCGAGAAGAAACCCGAAAAGATCTGGGAAAAGATAATCGATGGCAAGCTGAGAAAGTACTATGAAGAGGTTTGTCTTCTCCAGCAAAAATTCATCAAGAACACCGACATCACTGTAGAAACCCTGGTCAATGAAATGATCGCCAAGACAGGTGAAAATATAATGGTACGGCGCTTTGCCAGATTCCAGTTAGGAGAAGAGATAAAATCCTGATGGGAAAGGCAGTCTATCAAAGGGTGCTGTTGAAGCTTAGCGGGGAAGCCCTCGAGGGTGAACGATCATTCGGAATCGACTTCGATACTGTTAATGTAATTGCCAAGGAAATCAAAGAGGTTGTTGATCTGGGCGTGCAGTTGGGACTAGTTGTCGGCGGGGGCAATATCTGGCGGGGCGCCGAAGCTGCCAAACGGGGAATGGAACGGTCAGCCGCCGACTATACCGGCATGCTGGCTACCCTGATCAATTGCCTGGCCTTACAGCACGCCCTCGAGCATATCGGCATCCAGACGCGGGTTCAGTCCGCCTTGGGGGTTCAGGAGATTGCCGAGCCCTATATCCAACGACGGGCGATTCGACATCTGGAAAAAGGACGGGTCGTTATTTTTGCCGGGGGAACGGGAAACCCTTTTTTCACGACCGACACGGCAGCCTCGCTGCGTGCTGTGGAAATAAGGGCGGAAGTAATCATGAAGGCGACCAAAGTAGATGGCGTGTATGACAGTGACCCTGTGGGCAATCCGGATGCAGTCATGTTCAAAAAAATAAGCTATAATGAAGTATTGACGAAGAATCTTAAAGTAATGGATGCAACAGCCATTTCTCTGTGCCGTGAAAACGGATTGCCGATTATCGTCTTTAATCTGAAAAAAACAGGTAACATCAAGGCCGTAATTTGCGGTAATAATATTGGAACGCTTGTGGAGGGTTAGATCCATGAAGGAAGTTATCTACGAAGAACTGAAAGATAATGTGGAAAAGATTCTGGGGTCTCTTGAAAAGGCCTTCAGTAAAGTCAGGACGGGACGGGCTTCGCTTGCCCTTCTGGACGGCATCAAGGTTGATTATTACGGGGTACCGACGCCCCTGAATCAGGTTGCCAGTCTGTCCGTTCCCGAAAGCCGGTTGATTGTCATTGCTCCCTGGGACACCGGCGTCATCGGCGCCATCGAGAAGGCCATTCAGAAATCGGAGCTGGGATTGACGCCCTCCAACGACGGGAAGCTCATTCGCTTATCAATTCCGCCTCTTACGGAAGAGAGAAGAAAGGACCTTGTCAAGGTGGTGAAGAAGATGGCGGAGGAAGGCAAGGTAAAAATTAGAAATGCCCGCCGGGATGCCAATGAACAGTTTAAAACCATGAAAAAGGATAACAAGATATCTGAGGATGAGATGTTTACCGCCCAGGATGATGTTCAAGGAAGAACAGACAAATATATAGAAAAGGTGGATGTTGTGCTTGCGGCCAAGGAAAAGGAAATTATGGAAATATAACCCGTGTTCAGGGTGCGAGAGCAAGCAGTGGGGGAGTTGCGAAACTCCCCCTTTTTTTAAAGTTGTCTTGCCAAGATAAAGGCGATGTGTTACGCGGAAAACATGGAAGTCACGTCTCTTTCAGGCCATAAAGGTCCCCTCTGCACTATATCTGCACGCATGTGCATCCCTAAGCCTCTCTCAGCGAGTCAAATCCAGCTGAGACTGTTGAGAGTCAGATGACGATAGACATTGATTTGCATAAACTTCCCCAGCATATTGCCATCATCATGGATGGGAACGGTCGCTGGGCGCAGAATCATACCCTGGGAAGAATCATGGGGCATCAGAAGGGTGTGGAGACGGTACAGAGAACCGTCAGACTGTGCCGGGAGATCGGGATAAAGTATCTGACCCTCTATGCCTTTTCCGTCGAGAACTGGTCAAGGCCGGACCAGGAGGTCAAGGCGTTGATGAAGATACTGCGGGAATATCTCCGCTCAGAACTGGATGAAATGCTCCAGAACGGCATCCGGCTCACGACCATAGGTGATATAGACGCCCTTCAGGAACCCGTGAGAAATCTGCTTCAGGAAACGATGGATAGAACGTCTGGGAACCGGGAGATGGTCCTCAATCTTGCTTTGAGTTACGGGGGGCAGGATGAAATACTGCAAGCCGTCCGTCGCATTCTCAAAGATGCTCAGGAGGGAAGGCTCGATCCCGCCTCCATATCGAAAGCAAGCTTTGCAAGCTATCTCTATACCGCCGGGATGCCGGACCCCGATCTGCTCATCAGGACGAGCGGCGAATACCGTATTTCCAATTTCTTGCTGTGGCAATCGGCCTACACGGAATTTTACTTCACCGACGTTCTCTGGCCTGATTTCAGCAAAGCGGATCTTTTTTCCGCTATTGCCGATTATCAGCAACGGGAGAGGAGATACGGTCTGACCAGCGATCAGTTGCGGAGGGAAAAAATCGATTGAACACCCATGTCAAACGCTGGTTGACGGCCATAGTTATTCTCCCCGTCCTGTTTTCCATAATTGCCTGGGGATCTCCGGGGCTATTCTTCGCCCTCATCCTGGCGGCGGTCCTATTGGGGGTTCATGAATATAATACCATGGTTTTTGTTCCGGCGCTGCATCCGGAAAAGGTGCAAACACTCCTGATTGCCCTGCTGATTCCGATAGTATTTTATTGGGGTTCCCCGGAGCTGCTCCTCGGCGTCATTGCCTTTTCCACGCTGGTCGTGTTCATTTTATATCTCTTAAGAATCAGGCAGGAACACTACGATCTGCTGCCGGTGATGAAAATCCTCTTCGGAGTCCTTTATGTACCCCTGCTGCTCTCCTATTTCATCTGGCTCCGCAGGGACGATCAGGGGGCCTTGTGGATATTTTTTGTCATTGTTCTGGCGTTTTCCGGTGATGTTGCCGCGTATTACATCGGAAGGACTTGGGGTCGACATAAGCTTATTCCCCTGGTAAGCGCCGGTAAGACCGTGGAAGGAACCCTGGGACTGATCATCGGCAGTGCCCTGGGTTGTCTCATTTTCAGCTGGTTTTTCTTTCCAAAGCTTTTTTTTTGGCACGCTCTCATCTTGGGCATCGTCGGCAGTACCCTCGGCCAGCTTGGGGATTTATGTGAATCGCTGTTAAAACGAACTGCCGGTGTAAAAGATTCAGGGACCCTGCTGCCTGGTCACGGAGGTATCCTGGACCGGCTGGATTGTCTTCTTTTTATCGCCCCATTCGTTTATTACTACCGGTACTATTTTATTTCATGAAGAATATTGCAATATTAGGATCGACAGGTTCCATCGGTGTGCAGGCCCTTGACGTCATCGCGTCTCATGGGGGAAGATTTAACGTGACGGCCTTGGGAGCGGGCAGAAACATCCATCTTCTCAAGGAACAGATCGAAGTCTACCGGCCCCGGGTGGTTGCCGTTTATGATGACGAACACGCGTACAGGTTACGGGAGCTGTCAGGATCAAGAACCGGGACGACGATAGTTCACGGTCCCCAAGGTTATTGCGAAGTCGCATCCCTTCAGGAATCCGACATGGTCCTTTCGGCCATGGTCGGAGCAGCGGGTCTGATCCCCACTTTGGCGGCTATTGAGGCAGGAAAGAATATCGCCCTGGCCAACAAGGAAACCCTTGTCATGGCAGGGGAGTTAGTCATGGCCGCGGCCGACAGGCAAGGGGTTATGATCCTGCCTGTGGATAGCGAACACAGCGCCATTTTTCAATGTCTCCAGGGGCAGCGCCGCGAGGCGCTGAAGAGAATCATTCTGACTGCCTCCGGCGGACCATTTCACGCTTGGTCAAAGGACGCACTTCGGGATGTAAAACCTGCCCAGGCCCTCAAGCACCCAAACTGGGAAATGGGAAAGAAGATCACCATCGATTCGGCGAGCATGATGAACAAAGGGCTGGAGATCATCGAGGCGCGCTGGCTGTTCGATGTGCCCGTGGATCAGATAGAGGTGGTTGTTCACCCGCAGAGCATCATCCATTCTTTTGTTGAATATTGGGATGGATCGGTCATCGCCCAGTTGGGGAAGCCGGATATGCGTGTTCCTATTGCCTACGCCCTGTCCTGGCCCGAAAGACTTCCGAGGGTGGGGCCTTTTATGGACTTTCGCAAAACATCGTCACTGGAGTTCCATCCCCCCGATGAGGAAAAGTTCCCTTGTCTGCCCCTTGCCTGTAACGCCGTAAAGACGGGCGGAACCATGCCGGCAGTCCTCAATGGGGCAAATGAAATCGCCGTCCAGGCTTTTTTGGACGAAGAAATCCGGTTTACCGACATCGCCGGGGTGATAAAAAATGTCATGAACGCCCACCAGACTGTTTTTTCGCCGGCATTGGTAGATATTATTAATGCCGACCGGGAGGCCAGAGAGCGGGCAATGAAGAGCATAAAGGAGAAAAGAGATTGGTTGGCACAAGCATAGTATCCGTGATCATTCTATTGGGAATTCTGATTTTTGCCCATGAGCTGGGACATTTCCTCATGGCAAAATATTTTAATGTGGGAGTTCAGAAATTCTCCCTCGGATTCGGACGGAAAATCGTTGGTAAAAAAATTGGTGAAACCGAATACCTGCTTTCCCTTATTCCCCTCGGTGGATATGTGAAACTACTCGGGGAAGGGGAGGGCGAAGAGCTAACGCCGGAAGAACAGCAGCGATCCTTTAATCAACAATCGGTATGGAAGAGAATCGCCATTGTCGTGGCGGGACCGGCCTTCAATTTCCTCCTGGCCATCCTGATTTTTGCCGTGGTCTATATGGTCGGCGTACCGGTGCTTACGACTGCCATCGGCAATGTCCAGGAAGGTTCTGCAGCTTATCTGGCAGGAGTGAAGGCTCATGACGTCGTGCAGGCCATTGACGGCGACAAGGTCACCCGCTGGGATCGGATGGCGGAGAAAATATCCACCAGCGACGGGAAACCGCTGGTTTTTACTATCAGCCGTGCCGGCGCCCCCCTGGACCTCACCGTAGTTCCCCAGCCGATGAAGGGTAAGAATTTATTTGGCGAGGAAAAGACCTCTTTTAAAATCGGCGTCAGTCCGGCCAATGAAACGGTGACAGAACGTCTGAATCCTGTCGAGGCTTCCTGGACCAGTATCAAGCAGACGTGGTTCATTACCAAGTTGACCATGCTCAGTATCGTCAAGATCATGGAGGGAGTCATCTCCCCCCGGACCCTGGGGGGACCCATTCTCATTGCCCAGATGGCCGGCGCCCAGGTCAAGGAGGGGATCGTGCCCTTTGTCTTGTTCATGGCGCTCCTCAGTATCAACCTGGCCGTTCTGAACCTGTTGCCCATTCCGGTTTTAGACGGCGGTCATCTGATGTTTTATCTGATCGAAGCGGTCCGGGGAAAGGCGGTCAGCATGAAGACAAGGGAACGGGCTCAGCAGATTGGATTTAGTCTTCTCATTATGTTAATGATCTTTGTCATAATGATGGATATCGACAGACTGAACATTAAGATGGTCAACGATATTACGAGTATATTTACTAAATAGCATGAATATTCTCGCCATTGATACCTCCGGAGTGACGGCCAGCGTCGCCCTTTTGCATGATGAGACGGTGCTGGCGGAGATGTTTTTAAATCTGGGGCGTAACCACTCTGAAATCCTGCTGCCATCCATTGACCATCTACTGATAGCTGCAGGCCTTGAACTAACGGCAATTGATGTTTTTGCCTGCACAGTTGGTCCCGGCTCCTTTACGGGGATTCGCATCGGCGTCGGCACGGTAAAGGGATTGGCCCTTGCTGTCAATCGGCCTATCGTCGGGTTGTCTGCCCTCGAGGTTCTCGCAATGAACGCAATGGGTTTTCAAAGGAAAATCTGTCCCCTGATCGATGCCAGAAGGGAACAGGTATATGCGGGTTTATATGCCGATAATGGTTCGGAAACATTGATGAATATTATTCCGGAACAACTGATTAAGGCAAATGATTTCCTGGAATTGATAGCGGGAGAGACAGTATTCATAGGAACGGGGGCTGTTAAATACAGGGACATCATTCAACGGAGGTTGGCGGGAAAGGCTTATTTTGTCGTCGACCATCTGCATCAAGTTCACGCCTCAGCAGTAGGGGTCCTTGCGGGCAGGAAGGCCCTTGCCGGAGAACTGACGGACGCCGTGAAGCTCATACCCTTGTATCTGCGCCGTTCGGAAGCAGAGGAAAAAATGGATCGCCAGTGTTGACAATACGGGCAAATTCTCATAAAATCATGGTCAGTCAGGAGCCGGCAAACAGGAGTCAGGAGATCTGATAAACATATTTCAGAGGACAAATACATGTCACATGACAGCCCCATAGCCCCCGAAGGAGTTCCCTTCATCATTTCCGCCATCCTTATTACATCCGTGTGTCTATATCTCGGATGGACATGTGCGGCCGTGATTTTCGGATTGACAACCCTCTTTGTCACCTGGTTTTTTCGCAATCCCCAACGCCATCCCCCCAGTGATCCCAAGGCGATCATTTCCCCCTGCGATGGAAAGGTTATTCGCATCGAGACAGTAGAGGGCCACGAACTGCTGACCGGACCTCTGAAGAAGATCAGTATTTTCATGAATGTATTCAATGTGCATGTGAATCGCATTCCCTATGATGGCGTTGTCGAGGTCATCCGTTACTATCCCGGTAAATTTCTTACCGCCAATCTTGATAAGGCCTCCACGGAAAATGAGCGTAATGCCCTGGTCATCGGTCTGGAAAACGGAGAAAAGATGCTCGTCATCCAGATCGCCGGCCTGGTGGCCAGGAGGATTGTCTGCTGGGTTGCCAAGGGGATGAGTGTAAACAAGGGTGAGAGATTCGGTTTGATCCGCTTCGGTTCAAGGCTGGATGTCTTTCTGTCCCCCCGAACGAACGTCTGCGTCCGTGTGGGCGACAAGGTTCGGGCCGGGGAAACGCCGATAGGAGAAATGCCATGAAAGAACGACCCAGGTTTCCGAAAGGCAAGATGAAGAAGGGCATTTATGTCCTTCCCAACCTGTTTACCACGGCGAGTCTCTTTTCCGGATTCTACTCCATTATCGCCTCCATGAAAGGACAATTTGAGGTAGCGGCAATCTCCATATTGGTTGCCGCCGTTCTCGATGCCCTGGACGGTCGTATTGCCAGAATGACCAATACGACTAGCAAATTCGGCGCCGAATACGATTCCCTTTCCGATCTGGTTTCTTTTGGCGTTGCCCCGGCGATTATGGCCTATACATGGTCCTTGTTTGCCTTCGGCAGATGGGGCTGGCTGGTGTCATTTCTGTTTGTGACTTGCGGGGCCTTAAGGCTGGCGCGTTTCAATATTCAGATCGGAATTATCGACAGCAGGGTATTCAATGGTCTGCCTATTCCCGGCGCCGCTGCGGTCGTGGCTACGGGGGTGCTGATCTACTACAAGCTCGGAGGGGTCGGACATTTCAATCACTTGCTTGTCCTCATCTCGGTCCTTGTCCTTGCCCTTTTCATGGTGAGCAACATTAAATATTACAGCTTCAAAGACCTTAACTTTTTTGCCCGGAAGCCTTTCATGTCTTTTGTCCTGATCGTCTGTGTCTTGATTATTGTGGTTGCGGAGCCGCAGATCATGATTTTTACCTTTACAGCGGGTTACAGCCTCTCCGGACCGGTGTGGCTCATCGTCAAGTTGGCAAAAAAGCTGCCCGGAATGAAGGGAAATAGTTCTACAGCGGCAAAGCAAGGCCCAGTGTCCTGAATATTATTTGATCAATATACATAACTACGCCAAGCGATCGATAATATACTGCGAAATAGCCATTTTTTTTAAGGAGATAATAATTATATGAAAGCCTTTCACGTAGCGGTAGTGGGCGCCACCGGCGCCGTAGGGAATGAAATGATCAAAATTCTGGAAGAGCGTAACTTTCCCGTGGGGAAGCTCAAGTTGCTTGCTTCCGAGCGGTCCCTGGGCAAATCTCTGGAATATAAGGGGAAAACTATTCCCGTGGAAGTTCTGAAAGAAGATTCCTTCACGGGGGTGCAGATAGGCCTGTTTTCCGCCGGAGGCAGCATCTCCGAGAAGTTCGCTCCCCTTGCCGCCCAGGCAGGATGTGTGGTCGTGGATAACACCAGCGCCTTCCGCATGGTGCCGGATATTCCCCTGGTCGTACCCGAGGTGAATCCGGAGGCCATCGCCCTCTACAAAAACCGGGGAATCATAGCCAATCCTAATTGTTCCACGATTCAGATGGTCGTCGCCCTGAAGCCCATTCATGATGCCGTCCGGATCAAGAGAATAGTTGTCTCCACCTATCAGGCCGTATCCGGTACGGGGAAGAAGGCCATTGAGGAGTTGAGTGATCAGACCCGTGCCCTGCTCAGTTTTCAGGAGCCCATCGTCAAGGTCTATCCCCACCAGATTGCCTTCAACTGCCTGCCCCAGATCGATGTCTTCGTGGATAACGGCTATACGAAGGAAGAGATGAAGATGATCAACGAAACCAAAAAGATCATGAATGACCATTCCATTGCCATGACGGCAACGACAGTGCGCGTACCTGTCTTCTATGCCCATTCCGAATCGATCAATATCGAGACGGAAAAGAAGATCACTCCTCAGGAGGTGAGGGATCTTCTGGCAAAAGCCCCGGGGGTGATTGTCGTCGATGATCCGCAGCAGCGTCTATACCCCATGGCCATACATGCCGCGGGGAAAGATGAAACCTTTGTCGGCAGGATCAGGGAAGACGAATCCATCCCCAATGGCATCAATCTGTGGGTAGTCTCTGATAACCTGCGTAAAGGTGCGGCTTTGAACGCCGTACAGATTGCGGAAATCCTCGGCAAAGACTATCTGTGAGAGGGGAACTCGGCCCATGAGAATCACCGGGGGTGAAATGCGGGGAAGACGTATTTCGCCCCCACCGACAAGGGATGTGAGACCAACGCCGGACGCCGTCCGGGAATCTCTTTTCAATCTTCTCCCTCCTGTCAGTGGTCAAACCTTTCTCGATCTTTACGCCGGCAGCGGGATCGTGGGTCTCGAAGCCCTGAGTCGAGGAGCGAAATGCGCTGTTTTTGTTGAAAAGCAGGCCATTATTGCCAGGAAGATAAGGGAGCAGGTTGCTGCGCTCGGGTTGGAAAAACGCTCGCTGGTCCTGACGATGAGCGTCGAAAAGGGCGTTGCAACCTTGAGCGGTCGTGAGGAGCGATACGATGTCATCTTTGCCGATCCGCCCTATGAGCGGGAATGGATCATGAAAACTCTTCAGTACTGCCGGAGGAATGATCTCTTGGCGACGGGAGGGCTGCTGGTCCTGCAAAGGTCCGTAAGGGAAAAAATTGAAGGAATGGACAGCAACCAGGGATTCGTAGCTGTCGATGAACGACGTTATGGAGACACGGTGTTGACTTTCTTGGCACATACATTGGAGGAGAAGTGTTAACATGAAAAAAATTGCTGTCTATCCGGGATCTTTCGATCCCATCACCAACGGGCATATTGATATTATTACGAGAGGGCTAAGAATGTTCGACGAACTGATTATTCTTGTTGCCTATAATCCCAACAAATCTTCTCTCTTTACCGTCGAGGAAAGAATGGACCTGATCAGGGAAGTCGTTATTAAGGATCAGAAGATATTGCGGGTGGATTGTTCAGCGGGATTGCTAGTAGATTATGTCCAGAGCAAAGGGGCGAATGTTATTCTACGGGGACTCAGGGCCGTATCCGATTTTGAATATGAATTTCAGATGGCCCTGATCAACCGGCGCCTCAATCGGGACATCGAGACCGTCTTTCTCATGACGGGATACCAGTGGTTTTACACCAGCTCCAACCTTATCAAGGAGGCGGCAGGTCTCGGGGGGTCGGTCAAGGGACTTGTTCCCGATATCGTCTTCGAACGGCTCCAGGACAAATTTAATCATATCAAAAATTAATAAACAATAACAAAAGAGGTCATATGAAATTAGCGCAACGAATAGGCCGGATCAAACCCTCGCCGACCCTTGCCATCACTGCAAAGGCCAACGCCCTGCGGGCGGAAGGGCGGGATATTATCGGTTTCGGGGCCGGCGAACCGGATTTCGACACCCCGGAAAATATCAAGGCTGCGGCCGTCAAGGCCATACAGGAGGGGTTTACCAAATACACGCCGGTGGGCGGCATTGACGAACTAAAGGACGCCATTATTGCTAAAATGTCCAGGGATCATGGACTTCCCTATAAACGTTCCCAGGTCGTTGTCTCCTGCGGGGCAAAACACTCATTGTACAACCTTATCCAAGTCCTCTGTGAGGAAGGAGATGAAGTTATCGTCCCGGCCCCATACTGGGTATCCTATGTCGATATCGTTGTCCTGGCCGGGGCGACGCCCGTGATTATCGATACCCCCGAAGAAGGAGGCTTTAAACTGACCCCGGAACTGCTGAAGAAGGCGGTTACGGACCGAACAAAGGCCATTATTCTCAACAGTCCCTCCAATCCGACCGGATCTGCCTACCACCGCCGGGAGCTGGAAGCCCTGGCCGCAGTGATCGAACCGACGGGTATGATTGTCATTTCCGACGATATCTATGAAAAGATCCTCTATGATGGTTTTGAGTTTTTCAGTATCGCATCTATCAGCGAAGCGCTCAGGAATAGGACCGTGGTCGTGAACGGAGTTTCCAAAGCCTATGCCATGACGGGCTGGCGGATCGGCTATGCCGCCGGACCGGAAGAAATAATTGCCGCCATTACCAAGTTGCAGAGCCAGAATACATCGAACCCAACGTCCATCGCCCAAAAGGCCTCGGTAGAAGCCCTCAATGGCGATCAATCAGCCGTCGCCATGATGGTGGAGGCCTTCCGCGAAAGGCGCAATATAATCGTAGATGCCCTGAATGCGATCCCGGCGATTTCCTGCCGCCTTCCCCAAGGGGCGTTTTATGTCTTCCCGAATGTCTCAGCCCTCTACGGTCGCTCCTGTCAAGGTAAGAAGATCGCTAATTCATCGGACCTGGCAGCGTACTTCCTCGACGAGGCCAATGTAGCCGTTGTTCCAGGAGTGGATTTCGGCAACGGCAATTACATCCGCCTGTCCTATGCGACGTCCTTAAAGTTAATTGAAGAGGGAATCAAACGAATCGATCGGGCTTGCGCCCGGCTCGTTTAGTATTTCTTCACCTTGTCGCCTTGGAGTTGGAAATGCTGGTAAATTTAAGAAGGAAAACGCGACCGGTCTTTCTTGGCAAGGTGCAGATAGGCGGCGACGCTCCGGTGTCGGTCCAGTCCATGACCTCAACGGATACCCGGGACGTCGGTAAAACGCTGGCCCAGATCCGCAGGCTGGAGAAGGCGGGATGTGAGATCGTTCGTATTGCCGTGCCAGACGAAGAGGCGGCGGCGGCCATTCCAAAAATCAGGAAAAAGGTCCATATCCCCTTGATTGCCGACATCCACTTTCAGCATCGCCTGGCGATTATGGCTATCGAAGCCGGGGTGGAAGGCATTCGCATCAACCCGGGGAACATGAAGAAAAAGACCATCCCCGAGGTTGTAAAGGCGGCCCGGGAGCACCGGACGGTGATTCGCATCGGCGTCAATGCGGGATCTCTGGAGAAAGATCTACTGGAAAAGCATGGCGGCCCGGGCGCCGACGCACTGGTGGAGAGCGCCCTGCGCCATATTCACCTTCTGGAGGACCTTGATTTTGATCAAATCAAGGTTTCCCTGAAGTCATCGGATGTGCCGGTGATGATCCGGGCTTATCAACTTCTTTCTGAAAAAGTGGACTATCCCCTGCATCTGGGCGTTACCGAGGCGGGCTCTCTGATGAGGGCAACGGTAAAATCGTCCATTGGCATCGGGTTGCTCCTTTATCACGGGATTGGCGATACCATCAGGGTTTCCGTCACGGGCGATCCGGTCAACGAAATTCCTGTTGCTTATGGTATCCTCCGGGCCTTGAAGATGCGTATGATCGGACCAGATATCATCTCCTGCCCCACCTGCGGC
>JAPLJZ010000082.1 GCA_026388335.1 Deltaproteobacteria bacterium | reverse complement strand
AAGCAATTGTTCAACTATTGATCTTTTAAAATCCTGTGTGAACCTTCGGTACTTCATGACACGATCCTTTCTCCCCCTTCGGGGCAATGATCCTGTCTAATACTCTTTCATGTTTTGTGCAATCGGTGGGGTTCACTCCAACTCGATCGGAGAACTCTCCGACGAACTTCTTCTAACGGTATCGGACCGTCTTACGGACGCTCTGAAGGCATGGGATATGCGCGGGGCAGTCGGACTCACCGGCGGCGAGCCCTGGCTTAGGCGTGGAATCATCTTTGACATCCTGGATCGACTGGCCTCCAGCAACGTGGTTGATCGCGTCGATTTAATGACCAATGCCACTTTGCTTACTGAGGATGACTGCGCCTCACTTGCCCGACATCCACTTATCAGGCGAGTGCAGGTCTCCTTAGAAGGCGCATCGGAAGAGTGTCACGATGCAATCAGGGGTAACGGCTCTTTTCTTGAGACCATGCAGGCCATAAAACGGATGAAGCAAAATGGACTCACTGTCGCGGTAATGATGACGATTTCTCGGAAGAACATGACGGAAATCGTGCCTCTCCTCAATGTACTCAGGGAGTACAGTGTGGACACGTTCACCATTGACCGTTTTATACCGGAGGGACAAGGGGCACAAAACCGGGAATGGCTGCTCAGCCCAATTGAAGTAAGAGACTGCTTCCAGAACGTTTACCAATGGGCAATGGAAAATAGGGAACCTCGTGTTCTCATGTATCGACCTCTCTTTTGTTTGATCGACTCGGAATCCCCCCACGTGGGAGCTATGTGTTCCGTTGGTGTCAACGCTCTTACAATTCTGCACGATGGTACAGTGTATCCCTGTCGCAGGTTGCCGATCATGCTCGGCAATGTATTGAAGGATAGCTTGCACCAAATATTCTACGAGTCGGCCGATCTGTGGAAGGTCCGCGAACCTGCCAACCTGAAAGGTCGGTGCGCTACTTGTCAGTTTGTTCCTGTTTGCCGGGGGTGCCGCGCGATGGCGCTGGCTGTTACTGGCGATTGGTTAGAAGAGGATCCACATTGCTGGCTAAAGGAAAATACCCAAGGATAGCGACTGGTCTGAGGCTGGTCCATCCGCAAGAGACCGAACAGTATTTCGCCTACCGTCCGGATACGGGTGCGCGATATGAAGTGAATGAGGTCTCATTCAGGATGATGGAAATGATGAACGGCGATAACGAAGTGGCAGTCATCTGCTCTGCTATACGACAAGAGTTCAACGGTGCAGACTCAGTTGCCGGCGATTTGGAAACATTGTTACAGCAACTTGTGCAGGAAGAGTGCGTAATTATAGAAGAGAAGTAAATTGATCGTTTAGAAAGGAGAATACATCATGAAACAATATCAGAAGCCAATGTTTAAGCGCGTCAAGGGCCTTGGGTTCGTCTTAAAAACGGTTCGTAGCTCTCTGCATAAGCTGGTATGCCGGCAATGCGCCGGTTGCCATGGTTGTCGATAGCACCCGTATGGACTTTAACTGAGTGTTTTGGAGTCGTTTACATGGAGGAGAACGTAGTCACAGCAAACTTCTCGTCTCAGTGGCTGACTCTGACACGCACCACGCTTGAAGACATCCTCATCGATTTCGTTATCCGAAAGTTACCACATCGCCGTATTGCCAAGCTAGCAGGTCTTTTGCTCTTATCTACCCAGACTAATGAACAATATCCTGAGTGGGCCGGTGCGGTAGTTGACAGCCTACTCAATAACCAACAGCACGACGGCGGGTGGGTGGATTGTGAAGATACAGCTTGGTGCAGCTTTGTGCTCAGTTCTCTTGGGCATCGGGAGAGGCTCGACCCTGCGCTCCGATGGTTAGAGGACGAACGCTCAGGTGAGGCTTGGGGATACTGCCGGCGTGACACGCCCTGCATTCCCATCACTTCGACGATCAAACTCCTCTCTCCGACCATTTGGGACGTTCGGGCCGCATCTTGGCTTCGTTCTGCCTGGTCACAGGATTTTCAAGCACCTGTCCGACTTTCCTACAAAGCCGCATGGTATCTCTTGGCCGGACAATCTACTGACAAGGAACTCCAAGAAATGACAAAGGAGTTTCTGCTGGGTGACCAGAGGCCAGATGGATCGTGGGGACCTTGGCGTAGCCATCCGGCCCCAAGCGATTGTTTCTGTACCGGTATCGCAATGTGGGCTATTGCTGTTCAAAAGCATGATGAACGAGCTGCCTCCAGTTTGAAAATGGCGCTGCAATGGTGTGAGAACCAATGTCTTCCGAATGGCTTGTTCCCGACTCATTTCATTGAAGAGGGGTCGGCATGGATTTATCTGGGCTGCTTTTATGCCTTGAAGAATCTTGCCCAAAAAGGTTTTACCGGAGATCTAACGTGTGCGGGTTCATAGGAGCATTTGGTTCTGCGATTAGTGATGATGATGTTGATAATGGCCTGAGGGTCATCTCCCATCGTGGTCCTGATGGTACGCAGGCAAAACGGATAGGCCAACTCTACCTCGCAAGTTGCCGTCTGGCTATTCATCCGCCTTATGACGATTCTCCTCTCCAATCAACCGGCAATGAAGTCCTCGCCTTGAATGGCGAAATTTATAACTTCCTTGAATTAACGGCAACACCACCCGTAGACACATCGAGCATAACCGATACGAATCTACTGGCCCGGGTTCTGAGCATCAAAGGAAAGACCATATTGCCCGCGCTCCAAGGTCTTTTTGCCTTCTGTTTTTCAGATGGGCAACGAGTACTCCTTGCACGGGACCGCTTTGGGATAAAGCCACTCTACTATGCTCGTCTCCAAAAGGGTTTGGTTTTCGCATCCGAGATGAAAGCGCTGCTTTCCCTCCCCGGGCTCAGTAGGGAACTGGATGAGGATGTAATCTCTTCTATCACCATCGCCGGACACAATCTTTTCCCGGGAAAAACACCGTTTCGTCAGGTGCAGTCACTCAAGCCCGGTCATTTTATAGAATATTCAGTTGGAGAAGAGCTGCAAGAAAAACCATTTGCACTGATTCCTCACCCTCCCATGCCCGGTGCCGGCGTGACAATTGAAGCCAACGAAGCGGCAGAACGAGCGGAGGAACTGCTTGCCGCGTCGGTCTCTCGTACCGTTCAGCATGATCCCCACCCCAAAGCGCTGTTCTTCTCCGGAGGATTAGATTCTTCGTTGCTTCTGGATCTCGCCCGTCGGCATTCTCCAGTAACATGCTTCGTGTTAAGCGACAGAAGCGATGCGGATGACTTGATAGAAGCACGCCGAGTCACACAGGCGCTCGGAGTTCGCCTGGAGGAGCGCTCAATCAATGAAACAGAGCTGGCACGTGAGATTGTTAGTTATGCATGGCACTTCGAGCAGCCTATCGCTGGCGGAGCTTTTGATTTGTTCGGGGGCGTAGCCTTCCATGCGCTGGCGCGGAGCATCGGAAAGGACTATAAGGTAGCCCTGTGCGGAGAGGGAGCGGATGAACTTTTCCTCGGGTATCATCGCCTTCACATGCAACCAGAAATCTTTGCTGAATCTCTCCGAAATCGACTTGGTGCGGCAACTCCAATGGTCAGACAATTATTGGAAGCCAGTCATCTTCTGGAGCAGGGTCCCTTGTTGAGCCGAGCCGTTAGAGACCTCGCCCTTCATCAAGGCCTTGCAGACTACCATCTTGCCAGCGTCGATCGTTCAGGAATGACCTTCGGGCTCGAAATCCGGCCCGCCTACCTGGACAATGAATTGGCAGCCTGGGCAACTTCACTGGACGAATCAGCGCTGATAGATAGAAACAATAACTGGACAAAATTGCCTCTGCGCTCTATCGCTATGCGACGTTTTTCTCAACCCGGCACTGAACGGGTTGCCGTGCGGCGGAAATGGGCCATGCCATCTGCAATCGAACTCTGCTCCAAGAAGATGGTGGAACAATTGAACACCGTATCTCCTCACCGCACAAAAGATGAAAAAAACAACCTGGATCAAATCCTGATGGATCTCTTTGTTTACCTCCACGTAGATCCTGGGTGCACGAGTCCCCCGGATTTCTCGTTGTTCGATTTTGTGAATGATTTACGTCGACCCGGCAGGATGATATGAGAGTCTTACTACTCGGCAAATTTCCACCCGGTCAAGGAGGGATCTCCGCCAAGACTTATTGGCTGTACAGATCACTCACCCGACGGGGATTCACTTTTGACATCGTTACCCTTGTGCCTGACCTCTATGCCAGCCAAGACCAGGCCAAGCTTCCGTCCGGGGTGCACGTGAGATTGCTTCAAGCAAACACCAAGAGCCCCTGGTTTATACCCGGGGGAGGATTGGAGACTGAGCGCTTGATTGCAGCAGCGCTTGAGATGGCTGCGGATAATAGGCCAGACGTCGTGGAATGCAACTATCTGGCGCCATATGGAATAGCGGCTTTGGTTGTCTCCCGCTTGCTTGCTGTTCCCTTGATCGTCCGCCATGCAGGCAGCGATCTTGTGAAGCTGCTCGGATGGGATCAAACCCGGGCTTCACTTGAAAGCCTTTTATCCTCTGCTGACCTTGTGGTAAGCAACGGTGACGCGATCGATCGGTTGAAAAGCTTCACGTCAAAAATTATGGCGCTTCCACGATACGTTCCAGACCCTGAATGGTTCAACGCGGATCCCCAACCCTGTGAAGAACGATTGATTTTGTATGCGGGTAAGCTGAATTATTACCTGGAATTGAAAGCGCTTGACAGCCTTCTGGCATCCCTTCGGCTCCTTGGTACCTGGAAACTATTGATAATCGGAGGAGGAAGGGGAAAAGAGGCATTCGAAACAGCCGTTAAAGTGAACGGGCTTGAAAACAGCGTGCGCTTCATGGACTTTTTGCCGCCTGAAAAGATGCCGGGAATGATTGGCGCGGCCCAATTGGTCTGGGCGGTGGAGCGCCAGGGGGATGTATCGGATTTCAGCAACATTGTCTGGGAAGCAATTTCCTGTGATCGAACCTGCATGGTTTCCTCCAGCGTTATTCAACACCCTGATGCTGCTATGTTTTCCACCTTCCCGATGCTTGTGAGCGTGAATCCGGAGGACCCGGGTTCCATTGCCGCTGCCTTTGATCGGTGTCAAACCGTTTCCCCAAAACAATCGCCTGATTTCCACGATGCACACCACCAATATATCAGCGGGAATGCCGCTGCCTATGAAACCGTTTGCCTAGACTTGTCTATCGGCAATGAGCTTAAGGGTTAGCCCTATGCACAAACCGCGGGTGCTTTTGGCACTTCCTCGCTATCGGGGCTTTAATCACGGCCTGTTTCTTGGAATAGCCTGCCTGGCGACAGCCCTTAAGCAAAGTGGCGCCGATGTTGAGGTGTTTGATGAGGACGTCGCCGCTCAGGCGGAGACCAAGACCGGATGCAACGCACATCAAATATTGGATCGGGTTCTGGAAACCTTCAAACCAACACTGGTTGGCGTCCATGTCAACACTCCCAATTATGCAGCGGCCCTCCAACTTTCAAAGCGGCTGCGTGAAGTGACGGATGTGCCGATCGTCGCGGGAGGTCCGCACGCAACGGTCGCTACCGTATGTCTTCTAAGCCGGCATGCCCAGTTTGATTATGTCCTACGGGGCGAGGCTGATGATTCGTTGCCTGTCCTTGCCTGGGCCTTAACCTCCAATCGACTGTTGGACGACATTCCGGGGCTCTCCAGAAGGATCGGCTCGTCAGTAGTACATGTAGTACATAATGACAGCCCCCCCCTGCTCGACTGCCGGCGCATACCGAAGCCGGATCGTGGCGTGTTTCTCAATCCTCCGGATCCGGACCTCCGCAAATATGCCCGTTCCACTTACCTTCACAATTTCACATCCTCAATACCCGGCTTTTCAGGCCGAATGGTAGCAGGTGCTTTTAGCAGTAGGGGCTGCGGCTACAGTTGTCCGTTTTGCTCACCCAGCGCATTCTGGGCTGATACGGAAACTTCGCGCCCTGTCCGGAGGCTTCGGCTCGTCGAGGATCTCATCGGAGAATTGAAGGAGGTACGAGATCTGGGTTATGGCGCAGTTTTTTTTGATGAACCCACTTTCCCGATGTCATCCGAGCGCGTTTGGATCGAGGAGTTCACGAAACAGATGAAGAACCTGGGACTGCTTTGGGGTGCACCAACCCGTCTTGAAGAATTGGATCCGGAATTACTCCCCCAACTGGCCGATTCGGGGTTTCGCTATGCCTATTTCGGACTCGAAACACCTCAGCCAGATCTCCAATCAAGGATCGGCAAACATGCGGAAATTAAAACAGTCCATGAGCGATTGCGAGCATGCGAGGATAATGGAATTCAATGCGATGTCTCCTTGTTGTTCGGCGGACCGGGAGAAACCGACGAAACGGTCGATGCGACGCTTTTATGGATGGATCAATGCCTCCCACAGGGCAATGCCTTTTTCTCGCTCGCAGCTTACTGGCCAGGTACAGCTTGGTCTCAGGCAGCGGGTTTAACGCCCGAGTTTTGGGAGCCCGATTTCGATCATAAGAGGGCAGAAGATTTGGGTTTGATCTGGTATCCGGAATCAGCCACTTCGATTGAGCGTTTCTACTCCAACAGCACAGGGACTTACCATCCTGCCTTTCTCAGCGTCGAACGTGCGCTGAGAATTAAGGAGCGCATCATTTCCAGCGGATTTCGGGCACGGTTTAGCCAATATGCCCGCACGCTTGACGCACCGGAATTTTCGGCATGAAGACAAAGCATCTCTTCACTTATGATATCCGTCCGGGACACCTCTTCCACATCCCCGCTTGTCCCGACAACGTCATGTTTGATCTCACATGGGCATGTAACTACCGCTGTTCGTTTTGTTACAATCCGCACGAAAACAGCAAACTTGGACACCCTCCGTGGGCAACAACAAAAGCAATCTTGCACAAGCTTGCCGAGTGGGGTGTCAGGGAAGTGCTTTACCTCGGGGGTGAGCCTACGCTTCACCCCAAGTTTGACGATGTGATTGAACTCGGATCAGGTTTGGGATTGTCTCAGCGGGTGGTCACCAATGGGAGTCGAATCAGTGAGCAAAGGGCCCAACTGCTTGCCGCGCATAATGTCGAAGTCGGCATTTCTCTGCACAGTGCCGATGGCTCAGTGCACAACCTCCTGTCGGGCAGCAGACAAGGATTCCAGAGAGCTACTAAAGCTTTAGCCTTACTTATTGACGCTGGCGTCCGATGCTTTGTCCAATACTCACCCACGAGATTGGATCCAGGGGGATTAAAACACCTCGCTGATTATTTACGCGGTCATTATGGCGAAGGTATCCGATTTATTGATGTCAATCGCCTTTTACCATTCGGAGAAGCGGCTCAGGATGAGGCTCACGTAGTGCTTGACCCAGAGGGCTGGTGGGATGTTCTTAAAATCGTAGGCGAACTTATCTCCTCCGGCTGGACCATCAAGGTCGAGGCTGTACCCCATTGCTGGGTACGAGAGCGAGCATTAGGAGAAGACTTGCACGATAAGATCATCCAAACTATTCTCTCCAGCCTCCGCCCGTGCTATATGGGTATTAACCAACTGGCATTTGATCCGATGGGCCGGATCAAGTTATGCCCAGGCGGGAACCCTGTCTCGGATTCCATCCTGAACCTTGAAATCAAAGAATTCTGGCGTAGCGATCTTCTGATGGAGAATCGAAGAGAGCTTATGTTTCTTCCGAAACAATGTCTCAACTATGATGCTGTTCATACTTGTCAATATCTGTATGAATGCAACGGAGGATGTCGCTCCACCGGCAATCAAGATAACTCAACTGATTTATTATTTAGCGGAATAACGGGCCTGCCGGTTGTACACCAGTCTTCTAGCAGCCTGGGGAGCTCGCCAGCCCGCAATAGACGACAATCGGCACATACAAAAGCCAAGGCTTCTTCATGAGGCAACACTGACTCTGTTGTGATTCCCTCCCAATTAAAGTAGTTATGACAGACGCTACAGAAAATCTCCCGCTTTTCGATATCTATTCTCAGCCCCACATCGGCGGGTACGATTGGTAACTGATCTGACGGTAAACCGTGACCAAGACGCACGGCCAGATCCTTTCTTAAGCCTCCCCGCAACTCCTCGCCAAACTCCGACAGAACCATAAGTGGGAATTCGTTGTCTCCGTTTCTGTTTTTCAAATCGCAAATCAGCCTTGTCAAACCTGGCAAGTACAAGTGTCCTTCCTTCTTAATGATCTCTTCAGCATCCCCCGGCTTAAGATCGCTATATTCCTCTCCTGGCTTATAAGAGCTTTTACTAATAAGGCTGCCCAGATGGGCGATCAGGACGGAACAGTCTTTATAGTCATGGTACAGCTCATCATGATATTTCGAGTCACCCAGTATACCAATCCGTTTGCCTTCTCCCTTGTAAGTCACAACGATGCCGATAGAGTCGTGTCCTGTCAGATCGTCGTGCCAAGCTCTTTTCGCTTGTATCAATGCAACACACTCATTGTTCTCAAAGACGTGCTCAGGCTCAGAATCCAGCTTGATACGACACTGATTGTCGCTACAAACGGAGATTCTTAAAGCCTTACTGCCCGCCTTACTCCCCGGCCAATCGGCATGTGCCTTCAAAACAACCACGTCTCTGATATACGTCTTCGTCTCTGGTAACATTGATTGATACCGCTCGAACACACCCTCCGAAACCAGGAGGAAAATGCGGTGGTCGATTGGCGCGGAGATGTCATTTGTATCCTTCCTCTCTTCATCCGCCACCCGCTTGTTCCTTTCAAATAAGAGCGTGAAGAGATTCGTCAAGTTCTCGGTATGGTCTGGGTGAGCGTGCGTCACTACTACAATATCGATGTCAGCAATCGTGAATCCCTCATTAAATAGGTTTTCCAAATAATTATAACCCGGGTCAACGGCGATGCCTACATATCGATTCCCTTGCCAAAGACGTAAGAGGTAACCACCTCCAACAGATGATGCCGCCCGTGATCCAAGATTTGGAGAAAACGAATTCCATCGTCTCAGAGATATCAATTCGAAGTCAGGTGATTCCACTCTTGATTCTCCAAGTCTATAACTTTTATATTTAGCCGTTCTGGATTTAAGATAGCTTAAAAAGCGTTCTTGCTGTGAATTCATCGCCCGTTTATAGGTTAGTAATTTTGCTACTTTTGGATCTGCTATGGTCTTATTCATTACATCTAGGAAACAGCTATCATCGCAAATTTTCTTATGTCGATCGCATCTGCGTGTGGTTGGTTGGGGGAATAGTGTGAGGTGCCTAATTTCTGGTCGAAACTGGCGTTCACCAGAATTAGTCGTACTTTCTGATTTGACCCAATTCAGTGCATCTTTTAATGTCTCGCGCCAAATCATAAGTTTTTCCATATCCCGAGAATGGCCGTTGCTGCCTAAGATATCAGAAGACTTTTTTAGTATGTTGAGGCATCGGAGCAGAAGGGACCCGCTTATCCAAATCTCACGAAAGTCTAAAGGCTTACGATTACTTGGATCACCGAGCAAATACTTCAAGTTTTTAATCTTCTTATCAGAAAGTTCAGATTTGGTTGTCAAGAAGCCCATGAAGGCATGTGTTTCTATCAGAAAATCTACCGCCTTTTTTATTGTCTTAGTTTCTTTTGATTTATTCGCCCGTTTGAACAGAACAACCAGAAACGCCGCCGCTGTTTCAAGTGCAGCAAGAAATGATTTTGGTTCTGCTGAATGCCAAAGAAGCAACCATGAGGTGCATTTAAGCCATTTTTCAAGATGTTCAGAAAACCCGGAGGTTCCAAAATCGTTCCTCAGTTTAAGTTCTGCATTTTGGATCTCTTTCTGCATAAAAAGTGATCTTGTTCGAGGAAGCATCTTGTTTGCATCGGTCACTGACGTCAATTCCAGATCGTGTATTTCGTAGGCACCAGAGACAAGTCCTGTGTCGATCTCTGTGCGCGATAGCCAGAGAGAAAAAACTTGACTCCAATGATTTTGGGCTTTCTCCTCCAAAATAACTTTATTAGCTTCCAAGCCTTCATTCAAGTAGTAACGCCTCTCAGAATGCCGCTGGAGATCACCCAGACTCTGAGCCAATATCAATATGGCTGGCATGTATAAGAGCCTGTAAAGCATCCCCTCATTTCCCTGATTTTCTTCTTCAGATTCCTCCAGGTCTTTCAAAAGTTTACTGCAATCAAACATGTCCACATCAAAGTCAAAACCCTTTATAGCGCTAAGCGGATTGTCGAGATGATTGTAACCCCGACTCACGTTGTTCTTTGCTATCCACTGGAAAATTTTGAATCCTACTGCTTCTTCCTTCAGCACGAAGTTTTGACGGCGAGCCCAACCGAAAGATACCTCCGGGCTTGCCGAGGCACAGAGTTCAGAATGGTAGAGTGCCAACAATGTAGCCCATGTGCGTTTTTGAGATTCCGGATCCTTAGCCCGATCCGTGTGCTTGGCTTCGTAATACGCTAGAATTTTGTCAATTGCCGCACTGCATCTCCATGTTATTTTATCAAGATTTTTTTCGAGCTGTTCAGATCTATCTCTCACTTTTTTGAATTCGTACTGCTGAAGTTGCCTTTCCGTGGATGTTAAAATCGAGTCAGCATACTTTCGACTTGCCTCGTCTCGGTTAAGCCCATCCCGCACACGAATTAATTTCATCTGCTTGAAGTGGTTAAACCAGAGCGTGGGATCCTTTTTATTGGGTAGAGGAGGTATAGACCTCTTGTTACCAACCTTCTTGATTAACGACGCTAGTCCCTTTTGAGAAATTATGTTTCTACTCTCTTCGTCATAGGCAAGGTCCAACCAGAAACTATCTTTCACATGTTTGACCAGTTCGTTTGTTGTCATTTCCGTCTCCTAATAATGATCTTCTCCAACCAGCTTGGGCCACAAAGGCCAAAATAATAAGTGCTAAGTTTTTATTCCCGTTCGTCTCTAAACCATTATTAGGCGTTCCTGCTGATCCATCATATCCCGTCTCATTTCGGGATTCTTTTGAGTAACTCATCCACGTATGGGAACCGCTTATCAAGGATTTCGAGCAACGTTGTGCCTACCTGCGTGGTAAGCCGTTTAAGGTCAAAACACTCTAAGACTGCACGCAAATGTTCGTCACTGCCGGAGGAAAAGCCGTTCCGTTCCAGCAGGTACTTCGCCACAACCAGCAGTTCACTTGGTGGAATCTCATCGAATGACCGAGGCCCCCTATTTCGCAATCTGATCGGCGGGCTCCCGCTTATTCTGACAACGGAGAAGATCAGGCCCTTCTCAGTCACTTCATTCTCCGACACAAGATGACTTTGTCGAATGACGTGCGCAAGCGCCTTATTCATTGTGCTCTTCAGCTCATGGCCGAGCCGGTGAATGCCACAACTCCGGAGGTAGATATCGTAAATGCGTTTCGCAATTATTGGGCCTTCGACCTGCACAATCCGAACGATGCCTTCGGCAACCACACCTTTGTCAACGCTACGAGGATCATTCGCGGATGGCCCGGAATATTCCAAATAATCGCTGAATGGCAGACCCGCATGTCGCGGTCCCATTGGCGAGGTAAATAACGGTTCCTGGCCGGGAGGGCCGTCTTGATTGGTTGGCAGACGGAGGGGCTTTTCTGCTCGGGGAGGATCTCTCCTCCCAGGGCTGGATGATATTGTCGGTTCATCGGCCCTTGGCGCCTTGACGCTCACAGGACCTTCAATAGGCCTCACGTCAGTTGTGTCATCCGGTTTGGCGACTGAATACACGACGCGGCGCTCGACGTGTACACTCCTCGGCGTGCCTTCGGCTCCGATGGGTTCGATGCCGCGCGCGGCCAATGTCTTCAAGAGGTCGTCCAACATTGCCCCGCGCCGGCGGATAAAGGAAGAAGCAAAACATCGCCAAAACACCCATCCTGCTCGCTCCAGGACCCGTTGGCGCTGCATGTCATCAGCCCACTTGTCCGCACCGTGGTACTTATCGCCGTCGCACTCCACCGCGAGACGGGCGTCATTGTGTCCCTCCGCCACCATGTCGATGCGGTACTGGCCTACCTTCACCTGAGGTGTCACCCAGTAGCCGCGCTGTGTAAGTTCGTCGTATAGCTCGCGCTCAAAGGGCGATTCGCAAAGTTTACGCAGGTCCTCTACACGTTCTTCGTCCTGGGTGAAGGGTGTCACAAAATGGCCGATGAGACTGCGCCGTAGCCGATCCGCTTCACTCAAGTGTTCCAGTTCGACCGAACGCACAAGGTACATCCGATCCTTCGCGCGTGAGGCAGCTACATTGAAACGCTGGGCGAAGGTATCGCGGGACAGTGGCGCGCCAACCTCGTTTGGTGCCGACACCATGGAGAGAAACATGATATCGCGTTCTTTTCCTTGGAACGTGCGGGCATCGCCACACGCGACTCGATGGCGCTGCATGAGTTCCGGCCCGAGTTCATCGGTCAGCCGCTCCCATATTGCCAAGGCCTGCTTATCGGCGAGCAGTGAGACTACCCCGATGGAACGACAAGCCATGTTAGGGTCCGCTACAATGGCCTTGATTTCATCGACGATGAAACGCGCCTCGGGCAGATTGACATCGCCCTTACGATAACCGTCCTGTACCACCACGTCAACGAGCGGCGGATCGAGGCGCTCGGAGGCTTTCGGCATGCGCAATGGCCGAAGTTCGTGATTGTAAAACTCGCGTTTGGAGTACTCGATGATGGGGCCGACACAGCGGAAATGTTCTTTCAGCATTACCGAGCTTCCTGCGAAAACTACTTTGAACAAGTCATAAATGGAGCTGGTTGGCGACATCTGTGCCCGATAGGTCGCCACCTGATTGCCAAGGAACCGGTTCATGAGGCTGCGAACTTTTTCCTCTTCGAGGCCAACACCTTCGGGGGAGACTTGCTTGTCGTCGCCGACGATCAGCATCTTTTGGGCTCGTAGCAGGGAAGGCAAGGCAGTCAGGTCTGATTGTGACGCTTCGTCAATGATAACGAGGTGGAAGCAACCAAGTTCTGCAGGCAGCGATTCGGACACGCGATAGTGCGGCATTATCCAGCACGGCACGGCGGAATTCGCCTGCGATGCCGCCATACGTGCATCCTGTCGATAGCGCACTGCTCGTTTTCCCGTGCCCTTACCGATCTTCTGAATGGCGTTCAAATAAGCCTGCAAGGCGGCTTTGATGCTGGGGGAAGCGTTCTCCGCAAGTTTCAGCCATGTTCGCTTCACCACGATATCGCGATAGGCACGTGACAAATCGCTTTCCACCTCATGACGGTCCTTTGCCAGCCGTTTCAGCTCTTCTTGCGCATCAACGGATTCAAGGTAGGTCGCCAGACGCCTTAGCCGCCAAGCGTTACGCCAGTTATCCGGCAGAAAGCAATCTACCGTGCAATCCAGCGGTTGTTTTAGTGCTGCGGCGTATCGTGGTGCGCCGGATGCCTCAACTTTGTCGCAGACGTCACTCACGGCATCCAGATGTGTGCCCAGTCCCAGCACCCGAGATAGCTCCGCCATCAGCGTTGACCACTCAGACTGCATCATGGCGTCTTCAGTCTCAGGATTGCCCAGCGTCTCGGAGAGGAACCGGCGAATCTCCTCTATGACGCGACCGGTGCGACCTTCCAGTATCTTCTGGAAACGCTCCTTGGCCGCCCAAACGTTGGCGAGCCGGTTCTTGGTAAGATGGTGCCGCAGGGCCTTCTCAAGCTCAGCCAGTCGCTGTGTGCTATCTGCAGCCTCGTAAGCATAAACCCAATTGGGAAAGACGTGAGAAGACGTTGTGCAGAGTTCACTTTCATCCTTTACGACGTTCTTCACCTTGAGGTAAAGGGCGTACTCTTGGGCGGCGACCAAGCCACCTTCCGGCTTGTCCCCCGGTACCGTTTCAAGCTGGAGCTCGTGGGCAAGAGCGTTCCAGCGCAAGGCCAGTTCCCGCAGGCTTTTTAACAACGCCAGATGCTCAGCCACATGCTCCCAGCACTCGACGTCGGCAGGGGAAGTCCCAAGAACGCATATGCCGGCGAGCTGTTTCTTCTGAACTGACTTGCCGACCAACCCTTTCAAACCAAAGGGGCTCTTTCCCGTAGCCAGTTTCCTGATAGCTTCAACGAGTTCGATATCAAGTTCAATGCCTGCAGGCGTGGTAACGGGCCGCTCAAGAAATACCTTCCTCCGCTCAACAGTATGATCGAGTTCGGCGCCAAGGCCTTCCAGCATCCGCAGAAGGTTGTCGTGACCGCCTCGTCGCAACCGTTCGCGCATAGCGGCCGTCCAGGAACGATTCCCCTGTAAGATCTCTCCACGTAAGCGCCGAAGAGCTTCAATGTTCGTGAGGAGTTGCTGGGCAATGGCGAGCGTCTCCTGGCTCGAATCAGCAAGCGCCGGAACATCGCCGTTTTCCACTCCCTGTTTCAGCTTTTCGAACTGGGACAGGTCCTGGTGGACTTCGAGCAGTGCCTTAGAGTCAGGAAACTCAACGAGCTGCGGCAGAGACGCATCGAGATAATCAATGTCTTTACCCAAAGCACGGCGTGCCTCCCGTAGCCGCACAATGTCCTGATCCGAGAATTGGGGTGCGAAGTCGGGAGCGATTCCGAGCAGATCGGGGATCCACGCGAACTGATCGGCCTTCGCCACGACTTCGCGCGCGGCGTCCTGGGGATCGATTTCCTCCATCTCCAGCGCAACCTTGGCGAGGTTCCGTTTCGCCCATTCGCCAATCTTGCGATCAATGCCGGCAAGCCTGCCGTGGAGTGCATCAATGGATTCCTCAAGATGGCTGATGGCCCTCGCGGTGCCGCTTCGGTCGAGGCCCTGTACCTCTGAGGCAATCTTGTTAATGGCGTGTTCGAACTGTTTCATCCCTGCCTGTTCGCTCGTGAGCAATGAAATAGCAAGCGGTCGAATCTCTGCAGGAAGCTGCTCCTGCAGCACCGTCAATGCCGGGTCCTTCATCGAGGTTACGAGCACCCGCTTGCCCTCGGCCAGGTAATGGCAGATGACGTTGGCAATGGTGTGTGTCTTACCCGTGCCAGGTGGGCCCTGCACAACGACGCCATCGGAAATATCCAACAGTTGGATGATGCGGACCTGCTCGTCATTGAAGGCCTTGGGGAAGAAAAGGTCACGCGCTTTCTTGGCACTCGAGCCTCGCTCCGAGAAGGATGAGGCGGAGATACCACGAAAAGATGGCAGTTCAACAACCGGGTTCTCCGTGTCTGGGTCAGTTACGACCGCAGCCACTGCAGGCGGGTATGACTCGGCGTCCGCGGCTTTCTGCTTCAGCTTTTCCAGGTCCTGCAAGAACAGGCTGTTGGTACGCGGACGCGCAAACAGTACCCACGTGTCGGTAACTTTGAGTTTGTCGTCCACCTTGGGCAGTGTCCGATCTTCCGCCGGCACTTCGGTTGGCCAGTAGATCCCGTTTGCATCAAGGTTGGTAACCGCCGTGCGAAGTAGCGGCTCGAAGGTACCGCGGTCAAACGGGGAAAAGGTTGTCGTGGCCTCCCCGAAGAATTCTTTTGCCGCCTTCTCGAGATCGGCAACGCCAGGGTTGTCGACGGACGCGTACCAATCGGCCTCGATGCGAGCATCAACATCCCGTGGACGGATTTCCACTTCGGACGTTACGGGGTTAAGCGACATCTCGACCAGCCGTCCGACCAAAGGATAGTTCACGATTGCGCTTTTACAGTTCCAGATACCTATACCCACGCCCCAGACGAGTTCAAGCTGCGCTTCGACAATGCTGCCTTCGAGCTGCTGCTTCAGAGTGAAGAGATGAGAATAGAGGCGGATGGTCCTGCGGCGACGTTTTTCTTCCTCGGCCCAAGGAACCCACTTCGTGGAAAAGTAGATAGCGAATTGGGCGCGGACCTGAGGGGCCTCTTCGTAGTCGGAAAGCGTAATCGTCATCTCGGGGTCGATGGGACGCTTGCCTTGCTCAGGCGGCTTCAACGATGAACAATGCGTGCCCGCCGCGATCAGACTTGCGCCATCCGCAACATCGCGCAGCCGCGGCTCTTCCGTGGGTCCCTGCGTCATCTGTACCCAGGGTCGAAGTGTCGCGTTGGCAACATCGGGCGGTCTTATCTCGTGCAGCCGCTCAATGGCAAGCCAGATCTCGTCTTCGCTCTCGGGGCCGTTGACGTTAATGTGGATGCCTGGCAGCCCTTGAATCTCGTGCTCGTGGAGAGCAAAGAGACCGTGTGCGGCGATAGTAGCGGCTGGCTTTCCGCGCAACCGTGCGGATTGTTGAGAGAACTCGATGAGGGAAAGAAGTCGATCTTTTTCGACGCTCACGATGCTTCCCGTATCGTTGACTGGACCTTTCATGCCGTTACATTCCTGCTCACTACACAAATGCCGCTTCACGGGCACCTAATCGATATCAATTCGCATCATCGTCCCCCTGCCGTTACGCCCTCGGTTGATCGGTGAGTATTGGCTTTGGGCGAACCGAGGTATTGACAGGAAAGATGCGGTCCGTTTTGCCATGCGCGTCTGTGATCCGATGGATGAAATTAGTGTTTTGTGGTGCTCCCGACACGGTTTTCCCCTGCCCAATGATCATGATGAAGATTATGGAAGGAACCCAAATGTTGTTTATGATGAAACAAACCAGCCGAAAAGTGAGGTTACTGAATCACTTTAAACGTGGCTTGTCAATGATTTTGCGGAATGTAGGGGACGCCATACGTAATTATCGAAAAGCGCATTACAAGGCACCGTATCCATGTCTTCCTCCTGTAAAATACTGAATAAAAACAAACAATTATATTGTTACTTTATGGGTTATTGGATTCAAATAACCCATAATCTCCTGTTACCGAAAAGAAATAATCTAAAGCAGATGTTTATTTTTCTTTCTTGATGCTAAAAGACAGACCGGTTGCATGCTGAAAAACATCAGTTCCCCTATCGAAATAAAGGAGCGAAGGCTATGAAGAATGGAGGTCAAGGCTCATGTTTTCAGAAGAGGTGACCGTGACAGCGCACCGGGTAGTGAGAGTGGCGGTCTACATTATTCTGTAGTCATACTAAGATAAGGGGACATCTCTTCATTCCTTATGTTGCGCCCACAGGCTTTCATCTTTTTTGTTATCTTCATCCTTTCGTGGCTCATGTGATACTTAATTTGTCTATGGAGACGATCAACGGGTTCGACCTAAATATTCCTTTGTCACCTGATCAGTACGGATTAAAAGCTGCTACAAACGCACATTCATTCCAAATCTCGCTTTAAATAATTTTCGCCCCTTGCCTTCGCAATAAATCTACCGGAATTCGGTGCTTATTTGACAATCATTCAGAAGGCAATGGCCTACAAGGACACAAATACTACTCAGATGTACGTAAATGTCGTCATGGGATACAGGTGAGCATGAGCAAAAAGACGTTTCCGGTGACAAAGGGGGTGGTAACAGGTGGTCTCAAAATGGGCTTGAATGAAAGGTGGCTACTTTTGAAGTCCTCGAAATCATCCTTTACGATGAGGCTTCCGAGGGTGTCGCGGATATCCGGGATTTCACCGCTCTCGTTGTTCTTCCTAAACCGCTTGGGTTCGCGCCGCTTTAGATTGCCATACGGTCAGCCTGAGCCGCCGTGGCCGATGGTTGTTAACCACCGCGAGGAGTCACCTTCTCGATTCGCCCCCAGATTATACAGCGTGGGACTGTTCGCCGCTGCTACCCTTTGCAACTTGTGCCGGTCTGGATAGGACCTGAACAGATTTACCATTAAGGTCGGCTCTGTTGGCCAGTCCGTGTGTCTAAAAGACAAAGCGTCACGGTACGCTGAATATAACGGTACACTACCTCTTGAGGTCTCTAATGTCAATTATAATCATCCTCCTTTTCTTTCTTCAGGCGACTTATTTTCCCCACCAGTTTCTTGATGGTTTCCTTGGCTTTTAGCAGCTCTCGCCCGCTTTTTTCTGCTTCGCTAATTTTTTCCTCATAGATTCGGATTTGCTCATAAGCATTTAATACAACAGCATGACATTCCTCACGTTCCTTTGTCAGCTTTTTACCCACTTGGAAAATATCCTGTTCAAAACGTTTAATTTGTAAAAGGTTGCTCTCGTTCTCACTCTGCATATTTCTTGCCTCATCCATTACATTATTAGCACTATTGACGGCTTTTCTGGAAGCCACGTCGATCGCATATTTTCGTCTTACAAGTTCACCGATGACATATCCGGGTCCAAATCCAAGGATAATGCCGCATACCAAATAAGGCCATGCTGCCAGGACTGCAGACCAACCATTTTGTATGTCCTCGATGACGCGATATCCGATTCTGACACGATTTTCCAGTTCCAGAAGAAGCAGGCAGGTCGGCGGCACGGAGATTTCCTTCTCCTGAAGCCGAACAATAGCCAAATATGGCAACACCCACCAGTTCAGCCAGCATAATAATATAAGAATAAATATTGCAGTAATAGATCGAATTCTTTTCATCTTAAGTATGCCCCTGTAGTTTTTTTGTCGAAATGCCCAACTTCCTGGGCGACCGTACCCTTGGCGTCATCATAGAACATGCCTCCTCGCTGCAACTCCTTCATCCGCTCCTGGGAATAGCTGTGGCGCAGGCCATGCGCACCGTTAGAGAATCCAAGTTCCCGCTGGCTCGCCGACGAAAAGCTCTGGCTCCATGACCGGCCGCCGCCTATGTCGTAATGCTGGGTATAGTTCACCCCCCGGTCGGTCACCTGGCGCGGTTCGTCAAGGCGCGTTGCCTCCAGCTTTGCCACCAGCGCCCTCGACAGCAGGACTTCTCGCACCAGGCCCCCTTTTCCCTCCACCGTGTAGCGATCACCATCCCGGCCGGCAAAGCGGTCCGCATTCCACTCCCGATGTGTGGATGCCTGGCGCTCGTGCGCCGGCCGGATTGTCAACAGCTCGTGCGCCCTTAAGCCTGCGTTATGAGCAATCTGTGTTGCCAAACTGTTCCGTTTGGACTGCGCGGAGGCAATCCGTGCGATCTGGGTGCTGGTATAGCTCCGGGTGGACAGGCGGGTTTCCCTTTGGCTCTTCACGACATCAAGTCGTATCCCCAAGTGCATCTGAATTGCCTGACGATCAATATCGAGGGTTTTCTGCGTGACTATTGCAGATCTGTCGGAAAGGTATTGTTTGGCAATTTCGACGGTGACACTGAGTAGATCGCCAAGTTTGTGATTTTGGATATATTCAACGAACCCTTTGAGGGCCTGTTCGTAGCCCCGTGCCGTTCCGACACTGTGGATCTGGCCGTCGTCCTTGTGCTCATGTCTCCCTTGTCCCAGGGCGATTTTCTGTTTGACGGCGTGTTTGGCCTGTGCTCCTGCTGTTTGGAAACTCGGCATGATCGTTCCTCTTTACCTGTTCTTTTCGAACAGGTTCGGTTGTGGTTCTGTCGCGATAGTCTGCAACTCAGTCATCTCAGGAAGTTTCTTCAAATAACGGTCTATGGAGCTGCGGTTGACTTTGCAGCGGTGCATCACCCGTAGCCATTCGGCAAGGTCAGCACAGGATGCGCCTGCCTGTTTCATTGCGATCTGCGCCTGCCTGTTTCATTGCGATCAATTCGGCGCGATACTTATCGAGGCGGCTCTTGCGGTAGAGCTTGCGCCGTGCCTCGGCGCGGCGGGTGCGGATGCGCTCGACCTCCAACAACGGATCAAATGTCTCATCACTCTTACTCATATAGCTGTCCTCCATTAATTGTTGCGTGAATATCCTCAAACCTGCTATTTTACTGCCTCCGCGCTGTGTATGCCTGTACATACACAGCGCGGAAACTTAGGGGCGAGTGCAAGCACCGTAAGATAATGCGCCAGCCGCGCAGACCATGTAGCAGCCAGGTCGTCAACCAGCACTGATCCACCCCTCGTTTTCCACTCCGCATGCGGGCGAGAATTACGGTGCGAGGCCTGGCCAAGCACATCATCCTCATGCAGCGACAGGATGTGGGGAATGTATTCTTTGATCATCTACCTCAATCTTGGGTGCTATAGCTTTCCAGGCTAGTGTTTTGGCAATTGCTGTTACCGCGACGGATGGAGCGATATCTTTGGGCATACCTGCACGCGCAACAGTACGATACTCCGTGCGCTGCTCTTCCGTTAACGATTCCCACAAAGCACTCCTGGCCGCGATCTGCTCTTCCTCCTTCACCTTAATGGCAGCTTCTTCGATTTCACGAGCTACCTTGCGCTGCCGTGATGCATCTGCTACCTCCCTCCGGTCTGCATAAGGTAAATACCAGCACGGCGTCAGCAGCGATGTACATAGAGAGTTGAGATAGCCACCAAGGTTATTTTTTTCGTCCGGATTCCGTCGCCATGTTTCGGCGGCAACATCAGCAGCTTCTAATAAACGATCAAGACCATGTCGCTTCATCAAGAACTCCAATTCTTGGTCAGATATTTTTAAAAAGGGAGTCCCAGCGAACAACAAACGGACCTGTTCTGTTGTCTTCTCTTCTCTGTTCTTTTCTTGTCTGTTCTGCAGCGTGATGTCACGTGACACTGTAACGTCACTGTCACGTGACATCCGATTCGAGGTAGGGGGGGTACATATTTTATCGCGCTCATTTTGCCGATGACGCTGTTGGCGCGCCCGATCCTTTTCGCGTCTGGCCATAAGCTGATCTTGACTCTGGTACTTCGACCAATTTTTTATGTAAATGCTTTTGCCGTCCAGCATGTCGATCATTTTAAACTGAAGAAAGGTTGTGAGTCCTGTCTGGACAACCTCCGGTGGAATACCAGTGACCACGCTCAAGGTATCTGCTGTGTATGGCAAGTTGTCAGAAACCATTAGATAACCGCCCCTATTGCATTTGCCTGCTTCGGTCAGCATCATCAACCACAGTAGGACCAAAGTGTTCCCATCAGGCCCTAGTCGAATTATTTTGATTTTTCGATGATCTAAGATGTTGCACATTAATTTTATCCATTGCATACATCCCTCTCGCTGTCCCGGATGAGACGTCTAATGTCCTCAACTCTCCAGCCTGATACTCGCGTGCTAATCCGAATGGGCTTGGGGTAGCGCCCCGCTTTGATTCCCGCCCACCATGTGCTCTTGGAGACGGGGTAGATCGGCGTTATGGGTGGATTGGCTTTGGGGGCGCCAATTATATCCCGGAGTCTCACAAATCCGGTTTCCGGTAAGGTCGTTTTTTTAGAAATTATTTCCATGTGAAACCTCCTCTTTCTCAAGCATTTGACTAACCTGATCCAACTCATTCCTAAACCAGTCCTCGAAATCACTCCCAAAATCGATGACGGCCTGAAGCTTACTTGCGCGTGTCAATATTTTTTTATAAGTTTCATACAGTTCGGGACTCATGCTGAACTGCACCCTGCAACGACGATTGTTTTTATGTGTTATTATTGCCACAATAGTTGTCTCCTTTTCTAAAAAAGTGTTTATCCCATGACGACAACCTACGAACGGTTGCTACACCAACTGCGGACTGATGTCCGACAAGCAAGGTAATTGTTATACATTTTGCGCTGGTCAAAGGCATGGGCGGCTGCATCACACAGGCCGCCGATAATGGCGTTTCAAAAAAAAGAGCCATTACCCTTGCAGGTTATGGCTCTTCAAAAAAACGCTATGAAGTAATTCTTCCCTTGACTTAGGATATGCTAATCCGGTTCAAGGTGCAAAATCTCCGCTCATAATACACGATTTTGAACGGTGTTTTTTTGCGCGTTAGCTCCATGACGGCAGGATAATAGCGCACTATTTCTCATCTTCCTGGACCAGCGACTTGATGGCCCGATATCATGAGCTTATTAATTATCCGGTTATTTTGGCTCTTTTGATTATCTGCCCGAACATCGGCCGAAGATCTCAAGTAATTTTCTAGCGTCCGAATACGGGACCGCTATCCAGACTGCATTTCATCCGGCGACGTTAGCCGCCAATATAATTGCCCTTGACCCCGCCTTGCTTGACGGAATCATTCACTGTGGACGCAACTACACCACCCCGGACAAATTGTCAACAAATTTTTTTAAATATTATCTATAATATCAGATTCTTACAGCCAACCTGCCGGTGGCAAGTCGGCACCATGCCACCAGTATGGAGGCACCGTCATTAAGACATTCGTTCATGTAATTGTATTACCTTCGCCCCCGCCTTCAGTCCATCCAGGTAATCAGCCCATTTCTGCATCATCTTTTTACGTTCGTTAAGGTGTGCCGTCCGGTTGTATGCCCGGCCATTTGGGTCTCTGACGGCATGGGCAAGCTGATGTTCGATGAAGTCAGGACGCACTTGTAGGACTTCATCAAGGATGGTCCGTGCCATTGCACGGAAACCATGCCCAGTCATAGTGTCCTTGTCGTACCCCATGCGGCGAAGTGCGGCAAGTATGGCATTATTGGACATAGGCCTTGCAAACGACCGCCCGGATGGGAACACATAAATGCTTGCACCGGTGAGTTCTTTGAGTTCTGTCAATATCTCAATGGCTTGATTAGATAGAGGGACAATGTGATCCTGTTTCATTTTCATCTTGTGCTTCGGTATCGACCAGACAGCTTCGTCAAGATCAATTTCCCTCCACTCTGCGTTACGTAGTTCCCCGGGACGTACAAAGAACATGGGGGCAAGTCTGAGGGCGCACTTAACAACAAAATGCCCCTGATAACCATCTATAGCCCTCAGAAGTGTGGCGACCTCTTTCGGGTCTGTTATCGCTGCATGATGTTTTTCCCCTGGCTGTGGCAATGCTCCTCGGAGGTCGGCTGCTGGGTCCCGTTCGGCCCTTCCTGTGGCAACGGCATATCGGAATACTTGCCCGGCAATGGTCCTGATTCGGTGCGCCGATTCTAAAGCACCTCTGCTTTCTACCCTGCGAAGGACAGCCAAAAGTTCAGGGGCTTTAATCGTTGCAATGGGACGCTTGCCAATCCAGGGGAAAAGATCGCGCTCCAGACGACCCATGATAGTGGCGGCATGGCCAGATGTCCATGTCGTAGCAAATTTCATATGCCATTCACGGGCTATGACCTCGAAGGTTTCTGTTTCTTCGGTCTCTGCCTGCTTCATGGCCTTACGGACGGCGCCGGGGTCAATGCCGTTAGCAACCTGTTTCCGGGCTTCATCTCTGCGCTGTCTGGCATCAGCGAGACTGATTTCGGGATAAGGGCCAAAGGCGATTTTCTTTTCCGTTTTATCGTATCGGTATTTGAAATACCATAGTTTGCCGCCCGAGGGAGTAACCAGAATGAAAAGGCCCCCACCATCAAAAATCTTATATTCAGCCTCTTTTGGTTTTGCGGTGCGAACTTTGATTTCAGAAAGTGGCGTAATCCTTTTCGGCATGGGCATTTCCTCCTTTTTTGGGGGCTTCCATTTTCGTTTGGGGGCTTTTCATGGTAAAAAAGGCCCCCAAAAGTCCCGGATGTTGATGAATCTCGTAGCACGTCCTTGGACAAATGGCAAGAAAAAACCCGCTATTTCTAGCGGGTTTCGTACTTCTTTGGACTACCTTGGATTGTCATCTGGTGGAGGCGGGGGGAATCGAACCCCCGTCCGGAAATATTCCACTGCAGGTTCTACGTACATAGCCTTTGATTTGCTTTCGCCAACAGCCCCTCCCAAAGGCAGGATGAACCGTGACTATCCTGAGAGATTTCGCGTCCCTCCCCCCAGGCCTGGGAGTTCAGCTATCCTACCTGTATTGCGCCCTGTCTGACCCGGCAGGCATGGTCAGGAGGACGTTAGCCGCTTTACGCGGCTAAGGCGTAATCGTAGTTGTCTGCGATTATGGTTTTCCTACCTGTTTAACGAGGCCTGTAGGAACCTCGGTACGCTGCTACAGCTTCAACTATCCCCGTCGAAACCGAGACGCCCCCATAATGGTATGATGAATACACGTTGTGGAGTGGTCTGATGCCAAAGAGCAAAACATAAATACGGCTACATACTAAACCCTGAATCGGGAAAAGTCAAGACAAAGGGTCTTCACGGATGGAACGCCTACCGGTTCTTCTCCGACATGGCTCTAGCCATATCCCGGCGATCATCCCGCTTCTTGAGCTCTTCCCGTTTGTCGTAGAGCTTCTTGCCATGGCCGACGCCGATTTCCACCTTCACCTTTCCCCGTTTGAAATACAGTTTCAATGGCACAATGCTTAAGCCCCTCTCCCGGGATTTTCCATATAGCCGCTTGATCTCGCGATTATGGAGCAGGAGTTTCCGGACCCGCAGGGGTTCATGATTATTGCGGTTTCCGAAGGTATAGGGACTGATGTGGAGTTCGTGGAGAAAAACTTCCCCTTCTCTGACCACGGCATAGCTGTCCTTGAGATTGGCCCGCCCTTCCCGCAGGGATTTTACCTCCGTCCCCACCAGGATAATGCCCGCCTCATAGGTCTCGTCGATAAAATAGTGGAGCCGCGCCGTTTTATTCTGGGCAATGATCTTTTCCGCACTCTTTTCTTTCGCCGTCATAGATATTTAACCTTACAGGAGATAATCCGTCTTGACATGATGCATGGCCGTCCAGATGTTATGACGGATCTGCCGATTTTCCTTCTCCAGGGAATGCAAAAGTTCCTTTATATAAAGCCGCTTTGAAGTTTTACTTGTCGGGCAGCGGTTGGCAACGACGTTAAATCCGCGTTCCCCGGCGTATTTTTTGATCAGCCCCTCCCGGAGATAGGACAGGGGACGGATAATATGAAGCGCCCCCTTAAATATGGACTGATCGGGTTTCATCGTACTAATCTCCCGCCCGTAAAACAGATTGATGAGCAGGGTCTCGATAATATCGTCACGATGATGGGCGAAGGCGATGCGGTTGCACCCCTTGGCTTCGGCAATCTCGAAAATGCGCTTCCTGCGGAGGCGGGAACACAGGAAGCACGGGTTCTTCCGGTTGAATTCACTGTGGGCCAGGGGGCCGATGTCCGTTTTTTCGATGACGTAGTCGGAGGCCATTTTTTTTAGTTCGTTCTCGATAAGATCGGCATCCCCTTCGCCGCCTGCAAAACCGAGATCGATATGGACCGCCATTACGGAAAATTTCGGGATAAAGATCATGGGCGAATTGAGGAGATCGAGGAGGGCAAAGCTGTCAGCCCCTCCCGATACCCCCACGAGGACCCGGTCACCCTCGGTAATCATCCCGTAATCCAGGATGGCCTTTTCCAGCCATTTTTTCAGGTGCAGATATAACTTGGATCGCCTCTGCGCCACCGGACCGGTTCGATTATCATTATCATTGTGACTTTCTGTAAGCTTATATGAGAAATCCGTTTCGATCAAGGTATGTTTCGCTCCTTTATCCTTCATAATTCCTTGCAAACTGCTACCGATTTATGTCATAAACCGCTTGCCAAAGCAACTTCTTCGCGAAGAAGAACATCATCAGGAGGTTTTTATGACAGAGATAATAAATGTCTATGCACGAGAGATTCTGGATTCCCGGGGCAACCCCACCGTGGAAGCGGAAGTAACCCTCTATTCAGGAACCACGGGCCGGGCTTCCGTTCCATCCGGCGCCTCGACGGGAGAACACGAGATGCTGGAGCTACGGGACGGCGACAAGAAAAGGTACCTCGGCAAGGGTGTTCAGAAGGCCGTGAATAATGTGATCGACAAGATCGGCCCGGAAATTATCGGTATGGACTGCCTCGACCAGCGGGCGATCGACTATGCCATGATCACCCTGGATGGCACGGAAAACAAATCGGTTCTCGGGGCCAATGCCATCCTCGGTGTTTCTCTTGCCTGCGCCAAGGCGGCGGCGGCAGCGGTGGATCTTCCCCTTTATCGTTACATCGGCGGCGTCTCCGCCAAGGACATCCCCGTCCCCATGATGAATATTATCAACGGCGGACAACACGCCGACAACAATGTGGATATTCAGGAATTCATGATCATGCCCGTCGGCGCCCCCAATTTCCGGGAGGGACTACGCATGAGCGCCGAGGTGTTTCATGCCCTGAAATCGGTGCTGAAAAGTAAAGGACTGAACACGGCCGTCGGCGACGAAGGAGGCTTCGCGCCCAATCTGAAATCCAATGAAGAGGCCCTGATGGTCATCATGGAGGCTATCCAGAAGGCCAAATATAAACCGGGGAAAGACATCTTCATCGCCCTTGATCCGGCAGCAAGCTCCTTTTACAAAAAGGAAAAGTACATCCTGGCAGCAGAGAAGAAACCGGAAAAAACGGCAGCGGAGATGGTGAAATTTTATGAAGACCTGGTAAAGCGATATCCGATTATCTCCATCGAGGACGGCCTGGCGGAAGACGACTGGGACGGCTGGAAGCTCCTGACGGACACATTGGGCAGCAAGATTCAAATCGTCGGCGACGACATCTTCGTCACAAACCGGAAGCGTCTGGAAATGGGAATTAAGAAGGGGATTGCCAATTCCATCCTGATCAAGCTCAACCAGATCGGCACGTTGACGGAAACCCTGGAAACGATCCAAATGGCTAAAGAGGCCGGTTACACCACGGTGATTTCTCACCGTTCCGGAGAGACGGAAGATGTCATCATGGCCGACGTGGCTGTCGCCGCCAACTGCGGACAGATCAAAAGCGGCTCCTTGTCCCGGAGCGAACGTTTAGCCAAATACAACCAGTTACTGCGCATTGAGGAAGAGTTGGGAGACGCCGCCGTATATCGCGGCAAGGGGGCTTTCTACAGCATCAGATAAAAAGCGGTTACAAGAAACGGAATAACCGCCTTCTCAGGGATTCCTGGGCTCGCCGGTCAGAGGTGAGGGAATATGTCTTTCCTTCCTTCCTGTCTTTCTTATCGCTGGTTTCCGACAGGCTCAGGATCCCGGCTTCCTGAAGGGCGACCATGGCGTTCTGGTAATTTGCCTGGGAGAGGGCTTCGGCCCGGCAGACCTCTCCTTTTCTGAACATCTTCGACCCGAGCTTGTGGATGTTTTTCAGCCATTCCCTTTCTGATTTCGGCCCTTTTCGCAGGTAGGCGCAGGCCCGGATGACAATCCAGTAAGACTGGATATAGTTTTCGATGAGACCGGCAAATGGTCGCAGGTTTGTCCTGCCTCTGCCTTTCACTTCAAAGCATGCGTCTCCGTTCTCGCCCCGCCTTTCCACAGCAATCATCCCCCGATTATGTAGATAGGACAGGGCGCCGTTCACATCCTCGCCATCCTCCCGCTCCTGATCAAAGATGAACTCATTCCAGAAAAGCCGTTTGAGAAAGCGGTAATCATCAAGAATCAATCCGAGGGGAATGTCATCTTCGGGATGGGCAAGCATGGAGGTGGCCACAAAGCTCAGGGGCAAAAAGAAATGGAGAATATTGTTTTTATAGTATTCGAGGTTAAGGCGTTTGTCGTCGTCGAGGCTATAGACGATTTCTTCCAAGTCCGATTCTTCCCCCTCTTCTTCACCCATCCTGGAAATCAGCCCTGACTGGTCGAAAAGGTGCAAAGCTTCCTGGATAGCCTTCTCCCGGTGGACAAATGTTGCGGCCAGACTCACTTTTCGATGAATCAGGTATTCATAAAACTCCTTCAGGATCTCCATCAACTCATCATGACTGACACCACGACGATCGTGTGATAAGAGACCGGCGGAAATGAGGGCAAAGGGTGTGACGACGGACACCTTATTGATCGACAGAGCAATCTCATAGCCGATACGCCGGTAGAGACGCTGCCTTTCTTCGACGTCCATGTCGGCAAAGGCTTTATCCTGGCCCTCCAGGTATGATTTCAGGAATATCGGCTCACCAATGTTCACATAGACGCTGCCATAACGCTTGCGCAGCACTTTGGAACTTTTAATGACATCCGTCGTTTTTTCCTGTTCTTTGGGAGCCCCTCCCAATTCCTTTAAGTAAGATTTTTCCTCAATAACGCGATCGTAACCAATATATATGGGGATGGCAGCGAGATCTTCCGTGGCCTGTTGCTGAAAGGCCTGAATGATCATCGACAGCAGACCGTATTTCGGCATCACCATCTTTCCGGTTCGACTGCGTCCCCCTTCAATGAAAAATTCAATCGGCAGCCCTTCCTTGATCAAAATTTCCAGATACTTTGCAAAGACTTCCGCGTAAAGGGGATTTCCGCGAAAACTCCGTCGCAGAAAAAAAGCCCCGGATTTTCTGAAGATAT
>JAPLJZ010000227.1 GCA_026388335.1 Deltaproteobacteria bacterium | reverse complement strand
GTTCCCGGCCAGGTCGACGGCGCTGACCTGGTAATAGTAGGTCTGGCCGTTCACGAGCTTTTCATCCCGGAATTCCGTGACCTCCATCCGGGCGATCTCCTGGTAGCCGCTGAGCGGCGTCAGGCTCCGGTAAACCCGGTAACCGGCCAGGTCGGGATCTGCGGACTTTTCCCAGGAGAGCAGCACGGCGGCGTTCCGGCCGATGAGCCGCACGGATTTTGGTTTGTCCGGCGGTGTGGTCTTCAGGGTCACGGAGCCGACCGCGTCCACCCACTGGGATGTATTGCCTGCGTCATCGGCCAGATAGCCCGTAATGATGGCCTTCCGCACGTTGTCTCCCGGTACGACCCGGTAAACGCCGAGATACACCCCCGGCTCATTGGGCTGCTCCTGCATATCGATATGCTTCTTGAACTCGCCGATGTCGAAGGAGGCCTGCATCTTCGAGGTCCCCTGGATGACGACCCGGATTTCGTCCCCTGCCTTCTTGGGAAGATTCTTTGTATCCTGGACGAGGATGGTGATTACCGGGGGCCGTTTGGCCTCGGCAATGGTCGGCGCCGGGATGGTCAGAACCATCCCCCGGAAGAGGTCGTCGCAGGCCCGGAGGAGCTGGATATCCCGGACGTTCATGGCGGTGGCGATGATCGTCGCGACGAGGCCGATGGGATTGGTCGAGATCCCCCCTTCGTGGATCCGGGCCACATGCTCCCCCGTCCAGAGGAGTTCGCCCGTGCGGGCGTCGTACATGCGGAGCTTGGCCCCTACGGAGACCTGTGAATAGATTACGGCAAATATTTTGTCAAAATTGGAGATTTCCCCATAGACGATGGCGTCGGTACCCAGGATCTTGCCCAGGTCCTTGGCCGGGGTCTGGTTGATGACGGCGGCGTCCGTCAGTCCCGCCTTCTTGAGGAGGTCATCCACCCGCCAGAGTTCCATGTCTCGAAATGTCAAAGAGCTGAAATGATTATAGAATCCCCGGCGGACAGCCTGGGAGCCCTGCTGGCTGCTGGAGACGTTGACAAAGGGCAACACGGCTACGGTCCGGGGCTTGGCCTTTTCCATCGCCGGGTAAACCTTGTATTTTCCATCGAAGAGATCACGAAGCTGGGGGGTGATGATCGTGCTCTTCGTTGCCACGGTGCAGCCCGATAACAAGAGAAGAACCCATAATAACGATATAATTAATGGAAATCTCAGGGGTAATATCTTCATGGCAGCTCCTCCTCAATTATTAACCATCAGGCCGTCGTTACCGTTAATCTTTTCGGGTGATATTCGCTGAAGCTTCCTTCCTCCATTTTCACGTCTCGTTGTGACCGCGTACAATCTGGGAAGTTAAGAAGTTTGTTGAGAAATATAGAGGCTTTACTTCCCTGTGTCAAGATTATTTGCGGAATTCGGTGTGTTCGATAAAATCCCGCAGGGCCATCTGCCAGAAGCGCAGGATGTTTCCCGTGGCATCGGAGAATTTACGGGTGCCAAGGACGCTGTAGGCCGGTCGAGGCGCCGGCAGGCTGAGATCTTTTGTCTGAATGGGTTCAACGGCAACATTTTCAAGTCCCGCATATTCCAGGATCTTTTTCGTGAAAGCATACCAGGTGCAGGAACCCCGGTTGGTCACGTGAAAGATCCCCTGGCAATGCTGCTCCAGCAGGACCTGGACGGCGCCGGCCAGATCCCGGCTGTAGGTTGGCGAGCCGGTCTGATCATCGACAACGCGCAGGGTATCCGTATGTCTTGCCTTTTCCAGAATGGTCTTGACGAAATTCTTCCCGGAGCGGCCATACAGCCAGGCCGTGCGGATCAGGAGATAATTGTTGCTGTGTTCCTGGAGATACTTCTCCCCGGCGGCCTTGGACTGGGCATAAATACCGCGCGGCGAGGGGGCGTCGTCTTCGAGGTAAGGGGTTCCCCTGGTCCCGTCAAAGACGTAATCGGTGCTGAAATGGACAATCCGGATATTCGCCTTTTCACACGCAAGGGCCACGTTTCTGACCCCTTCGGCATTGACGGCGAAACACGCGTCCCTGTCCTTTTCCGCCCCGTCAACATTGGTGTAGGCCGCGGCGTTGATAACAACATCAGGATTTATCTCGGAGATTACCTGCCGGCAGGATTCGGGAGAGGTGATGTCGAAATCCCCGACGTCCTTGCCCGTCACCTCGTGAGCGACGCCAAGACGCAACATGAGATCCGTCCCTAACATGCCCTTGTGGCCCAATATAAGTATGTTCATGATGCTCAATAGAGAACCTCTTTCAGGAATAGCCCTTGAGGTGGCGCCGTCATGCCGGCCAGCTTCCGGTCGCGACCTTTCAGGACGGCCGCCACGTCCTCCGGCGGCCTTTTCCCCCTTCCCACCTCGACCAGGGTGCCGACAATCGTTCTGACCATATACCGCAAAAAGCCGTCCGCCTCCACAAAGATTTTAATTAAAGGATGTTCAACCGACAAATAATTCAAAATATCGATTCTTTTAATCTCCCTTTCAAAAGAGATCACGTCCGTGTGGACGGAGCTGAAGGAGGTAAAATCATGCCGGCCGATTAGACTAACGGCCGCCTTCCGCATGAGATCGATATCCAGGGGGCAGTGGATTATCCAGGCATAGTGACGATAAAGGACTGTCCGGGTGGGGCTGTTGAATATCTGATAAAGATAAACCTTGCCTTTGGCGTCGATCCGGGCATGGTAGTCTTCGTCCGCTTCCTCAAGGGATTTCAAGACGATATCGGCGGGTAGGAGGCTGTTGATCCCCTTCCAAAGATTATCGGCGGGGATCCCGCAGGCGGTCTTGAAGTGGGCAACCTGGCCCAGGGCGTGCACCCCGGCGTCGGTCCGCCCGGAACCGCTGACCGTTACCTTCTCCCCGGTGATGACGGCGATCTTCTCCTCGAGGACCTGCTGAATGGACAGGCCGTTTTTCTGGCGCTGCCAGCCGTGATAGCCCCTCCCGTCGTATTCGATAACCATTTTCAGGTTACGCATGAGAAGACGCTTTATATCCCCTCGCCGCAGGCGTCGAGGGCCGCGATGGCCGGGAGGTCCTTGCCCTCCAGTAGTTCCAGGGAGGCCCCGCCGCCTGTGGAGATGTAGGTGATCTTGTCGCTTTCCCCTGTCTTGTGGAGGGCCACATCGGTATCACCGCCGCCGACGATGGTCATGGCGTAGGAATTGGCGATGCTGTGGACCATGGCGGCCGTTCCCCGTCCGAAGGCATCGATCTCAAAGACCCCCATCGGTCCGTTCCAGACGATGGTCTTGGCGTTGGCCAGGGCCTCGGTGAAGAGGGTGATCGTGGCCGGGCCGATGTCCAGGCCCATCCAGTGGCTGTTCATTTCCTGGATCGGGACGATCTTGGTTTCCGCTTCGGCGCTCATTTCCAGGGCCATGACGCAGTCCACGGGAAGATAGAATTTTACCCCGAGTTCCCGGGCGGTTTTCATGACTTCCGCGGCCATGGGCATCAGGTCTTCTTCCACGAGGGACTTGCCGACCTCGTATCCTGCCGCTTTCAGGAAGGTGAAGGCCATGCCGCCGCCGATGATCATTTTATCGACCCTTTTAATCAGGTTGACAAGGGCCTCCAGTTTGCCGGAGACCTTCGATCCGCCGATGATGGCCACGAAAGGCCGGGCTGGCTTATCCAGACATTTCTGGAAGTAATTTATCTCCTTTTTCATCAGAAACCCGCCGCCGCACTCCTTGACAAATTTCGTGATTGCGACGTTGGAGGCGTGAGCCCGGTGGGCGTTGCCGAAGGCGTCGTCGATGTAGACATCGGCATAGGCGGCCAATTGCCGGGCGAATTCATCGTCGTTCTTCTCCTCTTCGGGATGGAACCGGAGATTTTCCAGAAGGATGACATCGCCGGGCTTCATGTTGTCCACGAGGGCCTTGACGTCGTCCCCGATGCAATCCTTGGCCATGACGACATCCTTGTGGATGAGCCGGGAAAGTCTTTTAGCTACGGGACAGAGACTGAATTCCGGTTTTACCTTGCCCTTCGGGCGGCCCAGGTGGGAGATGATGATGATCCTGGCCCCGGCGTCGAGGGCGTAATTGATCGTCGGCAGGGTCGCTCGGATCCGGCTGTCGTCGGTGATATTCTGGGAGCTGTCGAGGGGCACATTGTAGTCGAAACGGAATAGTACTTTTTTGTCTTTGAGGCTGAATTGGTCGATAAATCTCATTGATCCTCCTTGCATCTTTTTGTCAAACAGGATATGATGCGTCCCGGTTAAGACAAAAAGGTTTTAAAATACAATAAGTTAGCTAACATTAAGGCAAGGATTCGGGAATTTTTCGCTGCGTCGGTTGACCGCATTAGCAATCCCACGGGAAGACCTTGCGGAAGGCTTCTTTACATGAGAAGACCGACCCGGTCAAGGTAGAATTGACGGCATCGCAAAAAGTAATTTTCTTTAGGTAAACCCCAGTCTCTGCCGGGAGATACTTATTGTTCTCCTCCCCTTCAAGGGGAGGGTTAGGGTGGGGATGGGGTTTATGTGAATTCAATGTACTTAATGTACGAGAATAAATCGGAAAGAAGGAGAGTGTAGGTTTATGGCAAAAGAACAAGGAAAAGGAATAACGGAAGAAAAGATCTGTGTATTCGAAGCCCGCAGAGAAGCCCTGAAATCCATGGGCGGTGAAAAGATGATCGCCAAACAGCGCGAGCTGGGCAAGATGACGGCCCGGGAGCGGCTGGCGATGTTTTATGATGAAGGGACCTTCCAGGAGGTACAGTTATTTGTGAAGCACCGCTCCACCCTGTTTGGCTTGGATAAAAAGGAAATCAACGCTGATGGCGTCATCGTCGGTTTCGGCAAGGTCAACGGCCGGACCGTGTTTGCGGCGGCCCAGGATTTTACCAGCTCCGGTGGCAGCCTCGGGGAGATGCACGCCAAGAAGATATGGAAGATCATGGATATGGCCCTCGACGCAAAAAAACCCTTCGTGTCCATGAATGACTCCGGCGGCGCCCGGATCCAGGAAGGCGTACCGGCCCTGGAAGGCTACGGCGGCATTTTCTATCGCAACACCATCGGTTCGGGATACATCCCCCAGATCACCGCCATCATGGGACCCACCGCCGGCGGTGCCGTTTATTCTCCCGCCCTCACGGACTGGGTATTCATGGTCAAGAAGAGCTCCTATATGTATATCACCGGTCCCGATGTTATCAAGGCCGTCATCGGCGAAGAAGTGACCCATGACGATCTGGGCGGCGCCGTGGCCCATGCCACCAAGAGCGGCGTCTGCCATTTCGCCACGGAAAACGACGAAGACTGTATCAACAGGGTAAAGATGCTCCTGTCTTATCTGCCCGACAGTTGCCACAGCCCCCTGCCCATCGTTGCCTGTACGGACAGCCCCGACCGGGAATGTCCGGAGTTGGATAAGATCATCCCTGACCGGGCGACCCGTGGATACGACATGAAGCAGGTCGTCATGGCCGTGGCGGATAACAATGAAATATTCGAACCCCACGAACTGTGGGCGAAAAACATCCTCGTGGCTTTCATCCGGATCATGGGGCGACCCGTTGGCGTCATTGCCAACAATTCCAAATTCGGGGCCGGCGTTCTCGACGTCAACGCCTCCGACAAGGCCTCCCGGTTCATCCGTTTCTGCGACGCCTTCAATATCCCCCTGCTGACCTTTGCCGACGTCCCCGGTTACATGCCCGGAACGGCTCAGGAATGGTCGGGTATCATCAGCCACGGGGCCAAGCTGCTCCACGCCTATTCCGAGGCCACGGTGCCGAAGATTACCGTCGTGACGCGGAAGGACTACGGCGGCGCCTACATCGGCATGTGCAGCAAGCAGTTGGGGGCTGACTATGTCATGGCCTGGCCGTCGGCGGAAATCGCTGTCATGGGTGCCGAGGGTGCCTGCAACATCGTTTATCGCCGTGAGATTACGAGCGCCGCAGATCCCGCCGCCAAGAGGACGGAACTGGTCGCCGCTTATGAGGAGCAGTTCAACAATCCTTACTTTGCCGCTTCCATGGGGATTATCGAAGAGATCATCGCCCCCCGGGAGACCCGGAAGCGCGTCGCCGCCATTCTCGACGCCCTGAAGGACAAGACGCAGGTCCGCCTGCCCAAGAAGCACAACAACATCCCGCTGTAAAAGGTTCTTTTCACGCGGACCCAAGGGGATTGTTTGTTGGTGCAAGTCTTGACTTGTACCGTGATTAGGTAACACTGGGGATGTCTTTCCGCCGGGGAGGACATCCCCTTTTTTATCGCCTAGATGAACTTCGGGGGCAGGGCGGGGCCGCCTGCCAGGCCGAAACCCGGCAGGACGATCAGGGTCGAGGTCCCGTGGGCC
>JAPLJZ010000088.1 GCA_026388335.1 Deltaproteobacteria bacterium | reverse complement strand
CCACAAAGTACTGCCAGTAGGACTGTTCGAACCGAATCCCGTCGCCCGGAAGGGGCAAAGGCGGGGTATTGTCCCCCGGGGCCGGATAAACCTGGACACCATTATGACTAAGAAAGTTCAAATTCTGCCACCGGACCCCGGACCATATAGCTTGGCTCCACACGACATTGTGATTCCGAATAGATAGTCTTGACGGACGGCCTTGCATCATCATCCCAGTCTGAATCCTTGAACGCTAGGTCAGATTCCATAGGGATGCTGCCCAGCACTTCCACTCCCACAGAAAAACGTGAAAAACGGCGCCGGAGTTCCCCTCCCGCCCACCAGGTGTTCATGGGAAACTCCAGGCGACTCAGGGGCGCCTGGTTGGGTGGATAGGGATTGCCGAATTCATAGGAGGTGTGGCTGCTGAAATAACGCTTTACATGCAGTTCCGCCGACCATGGTTTTTCCGGGGCCGGCGCTTTTTCACCTTCTGCCGCCGTGATCGCCGGGGAACCGGCAAACACCAGCAACATGGCCAGCAGGCAGGCGAGGCAAGGCGCCGCATCAATATTTCTTCTCCATTTTCTGCTGCAAAAAGAATTCATCATGGCTCCTTTGACAAAATAATTGCCTCCTCAAAACTGGACTCGGAGACCGAGGGTAACGCTCTGGGCGCTATAGTTGCTCTGACCAAGCTGGGCGTCATAATTGAGGTAAGCCAGGACGTTATCCGACCAGTGGACGTTGACTCCCGTTCCCACATTGAAGAAGTTCCGTTCCGGGGCGACGCTTTCGATGGTAAAGGCCGAACTCCCCTGGGCCAGAGCAGCGATCGTCGATGGATTCACATTCCCGAATTCATGCCGGTAAAATGCCCAGAGGCGCGGCGCTACCTTTAGTTTGTCTTTTGTCCAGTTCCAAGCCCCCTTGACACCGGCACCTCCCTGATAAGATTCCGTCGTCTGGCGATCCACCTGCAAATTCAGGGAATTAGCCCCCGCCTCGGTATAACCGTTCACCCCCATGGAGAGATACTGAAAGGTCAGGGCAGGACCGATAGTCCAGGGACCAAACTGATAATCATAACCCGTCCCCCCGTAAGCCGTCGTCTGACCACCGGAAGGCTTCGCCGTTGCCGTCCGGTCAATCCCAGTAAAGACGATGCGCCGGCTGTTGTCAAAGCTGTTCCATCCGTAACCGGCCTGGCCATCGATATAAAAGGCCTCCCGGAAATAAGTTCCATAGATGCCCAACGTATAACCGTCCAATTTCACCGTGCTTCCGGCGTCATTGATCCATGATTTGGCTGCATTCATCCCAAACAGGACGCCGCCGACAAACCGTTCCGAAAAGCGGTAGTCCGTCCCCAGGGTCAGGCCGCCGTTCTTAAAATCGTAGCCCCGCTGCTCCACGGTATCTTTCTGGTCTCCTTGGACAAGATTCCCCTTTACAAAGAAACCCCAGCGGGGATCAGGTTCCACCGGGATCATCCCCTGAAGATCATCGCTATTGCTGGCCAGAAGAAAGGGCTGCCGGGAGCTGCTTGCAGCAAGGAATTCCAGATTTTCCAGGCCCTGAAAACTGAATCCCTGCACACCTGCGCGCAAATCTCCAAGACGGGAGGCGACATTGCCGGTCTGAAAAGAGGCTACACCGGAGGTCATGTTGGTGTAAGCCACACCGGCAATGGGAGACAACTGGTCAAAGGCGGCGGCCACTTGCGCGTTAGTCGTCAGATTGTCGATTTTATCCAGGACGGTATCCAGGTCCCCGCTTGCCGAATTGACCAGCGGGTTCAGCATCTGAGATATGGCACGCTGATTTCTCGTCAGGGAGGAAACCAGGTCGCTGGTAGCATAATCGCGCTCCGGCATCAGATAGACCTCAGTGGCCCGGTCATACTGGGGCTTGAAAAATAACGTCGGGGAAATTTTGTTGCCGAGGAGATTGGCGAACCTCCCGGAAACACCGGCAGCGGCGGAAAGAATCGTCCCGAATACGGTCTTGTTGTGTGGAATCGAGCTCCCCTGCCACAAGGTCTCCAATGTCCCATCCAGGGTCGCACTGCCCTGGGCCTGCAACAGGCTGTTGCTCGTGGGCGTCACGACAGCCACCGTTAAGGTGCCGCCGCTGCCCTGGGCATAGTCGGCGGCCGGCGACGCCCCGAATTGTGTCAGTTTCAGGGTGCCGACGCTGCCGTTCCCAGGCTTCACCTTACCGTTGTTGTTCAGCGCCCCAATTTGCCCGGTCCCGGCCAGGATCGTCCCGGCGTTGACATTCATTGTCCCCCCCAGTTTGCCGCTGGCGCCGATGTTAAACTTTCCTCCGCCAAGATCATAGACGCCGCTGAACGTCGAACCATCGCCGTTCATGGTCGTCGTCCCTGTACCGAACTGATTCAGATTACCGACACCGGCCAGGGTACCGTCAATAGTGGACTCGAAACCATTCAGATCAAAAGAACCATCAATAGTCAGTTTGCCTTTCAGCAGTCTAAGCCCATCTCGCACGGAGAAGGATGAACCTTTCGGTATTGAATAATTGACGCCGTCATTTGTCATGGAAAGAGATTCGGCCTCAATGGTGCCGACAAGGGGAGTGTCACCCACTGTCTGGGTAACCATATTTCCCAGATGAAAGATAAGTCCGTACTGAAGCCAGGTGCCGGTATTCCCAGCCGCCACATCGACCATCTGTAGCGTCCATTTTTTACTGGGATCATTATTCTGCTCCCCCCAGAAGGCGTTGGTCAGGAAGGTCCAACCAAAATCAGTTACGTTGGCGTTATCCTGGTAAAGTGGGTTGGCGATGGTGACGCTCGTATCGTTGAAAAGACGGCTTTTCGTCCCGTCGGGAGAGGTGAGATAGGCCCGGAGGTCGCCCCGGCGCGCATGGGAAAACTTGAGGTCCACCTCGACGCTTTCCACAGGAAGGGACGGGTTGACGGTAAAGGTGACCGAACGACCCGTAGTGGGATCATTATCGGGAATGGCTTGATTGACGTTCGTCATAGCTACGGTCGTGGTTTGCTCTTTGGTAACATAGGCCACCTCGGCGATCTTGTTGACGAACTTATCGGCCTGGATAAGGCCGAAACCGTAGTTGGGGTTGAAATTCCTCGGAGTAGCCGCCTTATTCGTAACCCATTCACTGTCGCCTCCTATACCGTAATCAACCTGATTTGTGACCGTAGGCAGGGAGAGGGCGTGCTTTGCCATACGAACCGTCATCAGGGGATTCGCTTCCTTGCCCAAGGCCATGATCCCGGATACCAGGGGGGCCGCGGAGGACGTCCCGCCGAAGGTGCTGGTGTAGTTGTAATTTGGAAATGTGTCTGCTGAGTCGCCGTTGGGATTCTTCGTCGGGTCATAGGAGTTGTAACCGTAATTAGCATACATCCGGTCCGTGGTCGTAATAGACAGGTATCCGGAGGAGGACGAGGGGGCCGTGACAAAGACATTGGCCCCATAGCTACTGTAGCTGGCATACTTGCTGTTGCTGCCCAGGGCGGCGACGGTGATCACATAGGGGGAGGTGGTGCTGAAGTCCTTGTTGGCGTCCTCACAACTGGCCTCCGTTTTACCGTTATCCTTGTTGCGGGCGTTCCCTGCCGCAAATACATGGATCATGCCGTTATCAGAGGTCGCCTTCAAGATATCCTTGAGCCGGTCTGTTCCCTCTTCAAAGGGGGTGTTGGACCCATAACTGTGGTTTTTGATCTGAATCTCCGGTTTAGATTCAATGGCTAAAGTGGTGCTGTTGAGGCCGCTCTTCCATAGGTAGGCATCATAATAATCATCCCAGGTTATCGCCGGATCTCCAACAAACGCGTTACCAAGACGAAGACGGAGGCCGGCGATACCGGCGAACGGCGCTGCGCCCGTCCCACCGATCGAGTTGCCGCCACGGGCGGCTGCGACTCCAGCCACGGCCGTGCCGTGATTGTCGCCCCCCTGGACCGGTCCCTGGGCCTGTGCGGCCAAGGTCGGATCCTGGCTGAAATTCTTGCTGAGTCCGGGGAGGTAATTGTCTTTCAGATCCTCATGAGTCCCATTCACGCCATCGTCAACGATGCCGATGACAACACCGCGGCCCGTGTAACCGCTCTTCCAGGCGTTTATCAGACCGGCATCCGGACCTGCTATGGAACCCGAAACAGGCGGCACCTGATTTTGCAGGTGCCACTGACCGGGGTAACCATCTGGATTATTATACGTGAAATAGGGATCATTGGGAGAGAAGGGATCGCCGCCATGAAGGTCCAGGGGAACACACAGGAAGACAAGAAAAAACAGGGCGAGGAAACAACCATTAATACGAAAACCTCTGATGAGGCGGCCTTTGAGATTATTCCTCTGCTGGATTAAGACTTCCTTGCTTCGTTGGTGTGCTTTTCCGGAAGGCGAAGGAAACTTATTCTCAGCTTCTTTAAACGTGTACCTCTGAAACGCTGTTCTCATATTCTTCTCTGGGGTGTTCCGTGCAACCTGATAAGGAGAGATTGAAAGTTTTGGCTTTTTATCGCAATCAATAGCGAAATGTCAAGGCTCTGCGATATTGCAACAAATAACAGATTTATAAAGGTGGTGGCACGAACTAATACCGAATAGTCGATTTGATCTATTTACAAGCGCTTGAAATAAGGGTATTATGCCCGATAAATATTTAACCCGCATGCATGAATATTGTTACTATCCGGATAGAGAAGAATTTGATTCTTAATCGCCACGGCCGGCAGGAGTGTATTTATGACCAAGAAATTTATTCAAGATTTTGAGATTTTGGATCGGAAACCCTGCACTGCCTTGTGCAGGATCAAGGGAGATGTTGTCCTTTTTGGCGGATTTGCCGGGTACCACCAAAATATCATTGAGGAAAATCTGCCCTGGCCCCAGGTATTGGTCCATGGAGGCATGAATTCCTATGAGGATCGGGTTTTAAATCCTTTCGACTTCATATTTCTTTGCAGTTTGTTTAAAAGCGGGGGCTTTGATCTTAGTGACATGTCTGTGAAAAAAAAGATTGCCCTGGTCGGTACGGCGCCGGAATTAGAACGCACTCTTAAGGTAATAGATTTTACCTTTCAAGGCCCCGACAGGATTTTTTTTAAAAACGCCGGCGTTGAATCCAAGTGGCGAGATCAGTACTTAAAAGAAAAAAAGTATTTTTCCCTAAAAAATAAAAAGGGAAAGGCAATCCATCTGGGTCAAATGCTATCATGTCATGAACTTGGCAGCCCTTTGCCGAACAGATGGTCCGTGGAAAGAACAAAAAACATGTTCTTTATTATCCGTGATCTTGAAACCGGCGAATGCCAGGAACTGGACGTTTCACCAAATGAAAATGAAACGATAAAACCCGTATGGGATATTCCTCCTTATTACGGTGGATTTCCCGCTGCCCTTGCCTTTTCCCTCCAGATACTGGGATACGGATCGCCGTTTCAGTCAAAAGGCCCTACCACCTGCATGGTTCTCCGCCTGAATGGTCTTGCCGTATTGGTTGATTGCTGCCCCTTCTGGGATTTACTGGCCGTGAAGACAGGAGTCAGTATCGCGGAGATCGACGCGCTGATTCTTACCCATTGCCATGAAGATCATATGGGAGGTTTGTTGAAGCTCATCCGCAGGGGAAGAAAAATCAGAATATATACTGCCAAAGATATTTTTCAGATGATGCTGGACATTTTATCCTGGCAGCTCGATGTATCGACAGATGTGGTCAAACAATACTTTGATTTTCATCCCGTGGCGATAGAAAAATGGACGACCATCTCCGGAATAGACTTTTTCTTTCAATACACATCCCATCCCATACCCTGCATTGCAGTGAAAGCCCGGAAAAAACACCGCAGTGGACTACCGGCAGAGATTCAGATAACTTCCGATACCGTGGGTATGACCTGTGCCCAAAATATGCTCGCCCGAGGGGTTATTTCCGACCACAGATATGCCCAAATCATGAATGTCTTTGAAGGCGACGTTACGATCGCGGACGGCGGAGAGGCCGGTTTACATCCGGCGCTTCAGGACTTCATGGGACATGACGTCAGGGCTACTTTTTTAGGGCATCGGCAAAACGAAGCGACCGATGTGCCCCTCCATTTCTCTTTTGTTGAGCCTTACCATCTTTTCCCTTTTGAAAATCTCAGCGTCGCATCTATCATCAGCCGGGCGATAGACAGTTTTTTGAAACCATTTCCAAATATTGATGCGGGACGTTGGGCGCAAATATTGAGGGAAGCGGCTATTTATCGCCCTATAGCAACAGGACAGTTGATTCTGCAGGAAAGGATGGAAGAATCTGAGTTCCTGTTTATTATCGGCTTTGGTCTTTTTTCAGTAATTACCAACAATCAGGAAGTCGCCGTCCTGCATTCGGGCAACTTCTTCGGGGAAAATGTTTTTGTTTCGGGCAATAAAAAGAGGACTGCCCATGTAAAGGCGTTAACCTATGGCATCGTAGTCGGACTTAATGCCGATGTAGTTCACGAATTCTTAAATGACAATCCGGACGTCAAAAACCGTTTTTATCATCTGGCAGAAGCGCGGGAGTTGCTAAGTCGCACGATGATCTTTGGACAATTAGATGTAGTGGAAAAAACAAATCTCGCCCTATCTCTGAATAAGATTCAATTGCATGCAGGAGATTACCTTATAAAAAAAGGAGAAACTGAGGACTGCGGATATGTATTATCCCATGGTGCATTGGAGATACCCGGTACGGAAACTGTCTTTACTCCGCCAGCTTTGGTAGGCGAATTTACCGCCGCAGGTTTTACCGAACGCCGCACCGCTGATATCAGGGCTACAGAAGATTTTGGCTTGACATTTCGAAATTCGTTGTCATCATAGCGCCACTCAATCATATACATTAAGCATCATCGAAAAGGAGCCGGTTATGGAAGCAAAGAAGGAAACACGTCAATTCAAAACAGAAGTCCAGCAACTCATGAGCATCATCATCAACTCTCTATATTCCCACCGGGAGATTTTTTTACGGGAATTGATCTCAAATGCCTCGGATGCCATCGACAAATTGAGATTCAAAGCCCAGACTCAATCTGACATTCTGGGTACAGATACGGAGTTCAAAATAAGAATAGTTCCCAATAAAAAGAAAAGAACCCTTGAAATATCGGATAACGGGATCGGTATGACCTACGACGAGGTGGTGGAAAATATTGGCACCATCGCCAAGAGTGGAACGGCCGGTTTCCTGGAAGCGGCAACTGCTTTAAACAAGCCGGATATGCTGACGCCGGAATTGATTGGCCAGTTCGGGGTCGGTTTTTACAGTGCTTTCATTGTCGCAAATCGGGTTTCCCTCATCACGAAAGCTGCGGGGAGCGATACGGCAACAAAGTGGGAATCGACCGGAGACGGTTCATACACCGTCGAAGAGACGGAGAAGGAGACCCGGGGCACAACGGTCATTTTGTCACTCAAAAAGACGGAAAAGGATGAGCAGGACTTTACCGACGAATGGACTATCCGCAACATCATCAAAAAACACTCTGACTTTGTAGCTTATCCCATTCTCATGGACGTTGAGAAAACGGAACCGGTCCTCGATAAAGACGGAAAACCGGATGGAAATAAGACAATAAAAGTCGTCCGGGAAGAAACCCTCAATTCCATGAAAGCAATCTGGACGAAAGATAAGAAGGAAGTCTCAGATGAAGAATACAATGAATTTTACCGCCACATCGCCCATGATTGGAATGAGCCCCTTACTCACCTCCATGTAAAGCTTGAAGGGACGACGGAGTACAGCGCCTTACTGTACATTCCGTCCAGACCACCCCTCGATTTGTTCCATGGCGAGGGGAAACACGGGATTCAGCTCTACAGCAAGCGCGTCTTCATCATGGAAAACTGTAAGGAACTGATGCCCCCCTATCTTGCCTTTATCAAGGGCGTTGTCGATGCCCCTGATCTCAATTTGAATGTCAGCCGCGAGATCCTCCAGCAGGATGCCCTCGTGAAGAACATCCGGAAAAACCTCGTGAAGAAGATTTTAACTCTTTTAGAAGAGCTTGATAAAGACAAGTACGAACAATTCTTCAAAGAATTTGGTTCCATATTCAAAGCGGGTCTCTCCATGGATTACGATAATCGGGGCAAGATCGCAGATCTTCTCCGTTACAAGACAACCAAATCCAATGGCGCCTTCAGCTCTCTGAAGGACTATGTCAACCGTATGCAGACGGATCAGGAGGCCATTTACTACATCACCGGAGAAAATCTTTCCGCCCTTCTCAATAGCCCTCACCTGGAACGGTTGAAGGACAAAGACTATGAAGTACTGCTCATGACAGACCCCATGGACGAATGGGTCTTGCGGGACCTGCATGAGTATGAGGAAAAAACCTTCAAAAGTGCCGAAAAGGGAGATCTCGATTTCGAGACGATCGACGACAAGAGAAAAGACGAATATCATGCCCTCTTTGATTTCATAAAAACGTCTTTAGATGATAAGGTTAAGGAGGTCAAACCGTCTACCCATCTGAAGGATTCTGTCGCCTGTCTTTCCGGTGACCCCAACGATATGAGCGCTTACATGGAAAAGGTTCTCAGAGCTACGGGTCAGGAAACGCCGCAAGTCAAGAGGGTCCTCGAACTGAACATGGATCATCCCCTCCTCGCCAAGATCAAAGCGATCTACGAGAGGGACAAGGATTCTTCCGTCTTGAAGGACTATAGCGACTTATTGTTTGATATGGCGGTTATATCAGGGGGAGGCAAACTCGACAATCCATCCCGATTCAGCAAAACGATCGGTGACCTGATGGCAAGAGGTCTTGCCGGATCTCCATTTTGATTTCCCCTCTATAGGAAAATGCCGGCATGAAACACCTTTGATTATGATGATTGTGTCTTCCAATGCTGATTTACAAAGAAGATGTCGGATTGGACAAACCATTTGCTTCCTTGTTTCGCATCCCTTCTCGCCTATCAATTATTTCAGCGAGGACAGGTAATAAAAAAGATCCGAAAGGAAGAAGGAAAATAATCAATACGGGCACGTAAAGAGCCAAACGCATTAAATGCGATTTGATCATGGCGATGTCTTCCGCCGTCCAGTTGTTTCCGGTGTTTCTTTGCTTCATCAGGAGCATCATGAAATTTTGCATCCCTTTGCTTTCACGGAGGATGAGCGCTTTGTTTTTTGAGATGGTTCGCTTGAGAAATATTTTCAACAAAATGTTTTAGCCTGCTTATGATAATGAAAGAATGGGTCTTGGTGTCAATGTTGCACATCATGGAAAATTCGTCAATCACACAATCTGAAGAATACCACTCACCAGCTGCAAGGTCTTGACATCCTACTTTCCGTTCGCGTATATTGTGATGTATTGCAATCGGATCTTCGCAAAGGGATGGGGACATGAACAGAGATTCCGCAAATATGCTTGATCGTTTTCTTTCTCATCTTGAAAGCGTCTTTTTCATCAGCCTTCACGATGCTCAGGAAATCATCAGCAATTTTCACCAGGAAATGCGGCATGGACTGGCAGGGGGGGAAAGTTCTCTCAAAATGATCCCCTCCTTTGTTGGCCGTCCAAAGGGAACAGAAAAAGGGAAATTTCTCGCCCTCGATCTTGGTGGAACGAACATCAGGGTCTTGGCCGTGGAGCTTGATGGAAACGGAAACGCCACGCTTGCAGCGGTCAGCAAATTTGTCATTCCCCAGGAGATGATGTCCGGTACTGGCGACAAACTCTTTGATTTTATTGTTGATTGTATTCAATTATTTTTCAAGGAAAATAATATCGGTATACAACAGGCGTATGATCTTGCCTTTACCTTCTCTTTTCCCGTGGAGCAAGGTTCTATTGCCTCCGGAAAACTCATCGGATGGACAAAAGGGTTTACCGCCGCCGGCGTGGAGGGAAAAGATGTCGTGGCGTTGCTCTCGGAAGCGTTGAAGCGCAAGGAAATAGGATTTATCCATGTGGCGGCATTGGCGAATGATACCGTTGGAACGCTTGTGGCCAAAAGCTATGCTGATCCCTACTGTGATATGGGCGTGATCCTCGGCACGGGGACAAACGCCTGCTATCCGGAAAAGATCGCCCACATCTTGAAGTGTCCGGGGCTTGGCGCTTCCGAAGAAATGATCGTCAATATAGAGTGGGGAGGCTTCAGTCAGCTCAAGACGAATATTTACGATAATGTCCTGGATCGCGCCTCTCTTAACGTCGGCAAACAACTGTTGGAAAAGATGGTCTCGGGGATGTACTTAGGGGAGATCGCAAGACTGGTGATCGTTGAGATGATGGAGCAGGGACTGCTTTTTAGGGGAACAAGTCTGTCCGCTTTTTCAAAGGGATATGCGCTGACCACGGAGCATCTTTCGATGACGGCCCAAGGTTCTGGCTTTTTTGCCGACTTTGGTCTCAGGGATGTTTCAGCAACGGATAGACAGACCATCCGGGAAATCTGCCGCATCGTTTCCACCAGATCAGCTAAATTAGCCGGAGCGGCGATTGCCGCTGTCGTCGCCTGGATGGATGCAAAGCTTGAATCGGATCATACCATCGCGATCGATGGTTCCCTCTTTGAAAAATATCCAGGATTTAAAGGTTATATGATAGACATCCTTAACGATCTGTTCGGGGATCGCGGTGCGAGGATAAAACTCGATCTTGCCAAGGATGGATCAGGAATTGGCGCCGCGATTATCGGCGCCGTGGCGGCTTTTAACCGGCGCCGCATGATTACATGATCTAACCCGGATGCGACAGGTATCGAAGCTGAACTCACAAAGGCGGAAAGTATGAACACCGGATACAAGACCATCGTTTTTTTCATCTGTGGAACGGCGGCGCTCGGCGGATTGCTCTTTGGCTTGGATCAGGGTTTTATCGCCAATTCTCTGCAGACAATTCAGAAGGTCTATGGACTCAACACCAAGGGAGCGGAACATTACTCCGCGATTCTTGCAATAGGAGGGGTGATCGGCGCCCTTCTCTCGGGGCTCTTTGCTAGATTTTTAGGCCGGAAAAAGAGCCTTGTCCTGTCAGGGTTTATTTTTTGCACAGCGTCTCTTCTCTCGGCTGGATGGGCAGCAGGCCGTATGCTCGAAAAAACAATTGACAAAGAAATTTTTATTGGATAGCAAATAGGGAGTAAAATTAACGGGCGGACCCCATCGTGAAGATAATCATGCCCAGATTGGCCTAGTTTGAAAAGATACGGCAGGGCTCATTCAAGCTGGTATATACAGATAACGAAATGAGTAAAAATCTGAATGATAGAAAGAAATCCGTGAACCCATCCATGACCGTGATAGGATTGGTCCTTTACGGCATCATCATGGTCTCTTTGATCCTGATCTACCGGGATCCGCTGATCACGGTAACTTGTGTGGTGATTATGGCGGTCATGCTCGTCCAGTTCATTGTTCCTGTTATCAGGGAAAAGCGGCAGCTCAGGATAAAAAAAGATCCCCCGAATAAAACACCCCAAAGCGAACATGATTAAACGACAAAAGCCCTCCCCCGATCCCGGAGAAGGGCTTTAAAGTCATAGATGTCCTCGTTAGATGGCAATCAACGTTGAAATCTCGATCTCTTTCTCGTAAAAAGGACCGCACATAGGGATATTCCAGTTCTTTCCCTTCATCACATTAAAGTTCAGCGTCGTCATATCCCACACTTTCATTTTTGCCAATATCTTCTTCATTGTCTCTATTCCTCCTCCGATAGCTATCTCTTCACTATGGGGGAGGCTATCCCAAGACAATTATAAAGACAATCAGCGCAACGCTGATTTATTGATCGGACAGAGCGGAATGATTCTATAGGACAATTACCGGTGAAAGAATCGGTAATTGTCCTATAGAATATCAAAACATCTCAGTTAACGGAGGGGCCGTGTTGATTTCACCCTCTAGGGCTTATTTCCTTTGTCCAGCAGCGCTCTTCGCGCCTCTTCCGGGGTTTCATAGATGTAGGGAGCAAGGTCGCGCTTCTCAAGTTCTTCTCCGAGTTTCATCCTCAGGAACGCGCTAGTCGTGTAACGGGTGATTCCCTCGTAGAATCGCATGACATACTTGACCATATCGGTGTACTCGTCCACCAGCTCCGGCAAAATGTTGAAGTTGTCATAGTTGACGATTGTGTACACCTTCTTCCTGAGCGGGGAGAGGAGCGCTTCGACCAACGCTTTGATCTTCTGAATTTCCTCATGGGACCGGATATACATGTTCTCGAAATTGACAAAGAAGATGTTCTCCTCGGGACTGTAGATCAGTCGCTCTTCCAGGGGTATGGTGAGCAGTTCATTCTTCAACCCCATGGATTCCGGTTTAAAGATCCTGGCATCCATCAACTGTGGAGCACCCTTCATGATGGGTTTGAAATCCATATGGGCCAGGATGTCCTTTTCCAAATCCATCCCCGGAGCGATCTCGATCAATTCCAAGCCTGCTTCCGTCAAGATAAAAACGCAACGCTCCGTAACATAAAAGACAGGCCTTTTATTCATCGCCGCATAGTGTCCGCTGAATGTCTTCTGTTCAACCTGTTTGATAAATTTTCGTTCCCTTCCCTCCTGATCGATGCTCAGCTTTCCATCCGTTATGGACACCTTCAGCTCCCCTGCCGTGAACGTCCCCACGAAGACCACTTTTTTGGCATTTTGGCTGATATTGATAAATCCGCCGGGGCCGACGAACCGCGGACCGAACTTACTGACATTGACGTTGCCTTCCTCATCCATCTCCGCCGCACCGAGAAAGGCCACATCCAGCCCGCCTCCATCATAGAAATCGAACTGGTAGGGTTGATCGATCAGGCATTCCATGTTGGTGGCCGTCCCGAAGTTCAACCCGCCGTTGGGCATCCCTCCGATCGTGCCGGGCTCCGTCGTCATGGTCAGATATTCGATGATCTTCTCTTCATTGGCTACGCTGGCCACACCTTCCGGCATGCCAATGCCAAGATTGACGACGCTGTTTGGGCTGAGTTCAAAGGCCGCCCGGCGAGCGATGATCTTTCGCGGCCCCAGTTCCATCGGTGGAATAGACTGCATGGGAATTTTGAGTTCGCCGCTGAATGACGGATTGTAGAAATCAATAAACGTCTGCCAGTGATTTTCTCTTTTTGCCACGACAACGCAATCGACAAGGATGCCGGGGATCTTAACTTCACGGCAATTCAGGGTCCCCCGTTCCGCTATCCTCTCTACCTGCACAATCACGAACCCGCCGGAATTCTTTGCGGCCATGGCCATGGACAAGGCTTCCAGCGTCAAGGGCTCTTTCTCCATGGAGATATTGCCGTCCGTATCCGCCGTCGTTCCCCTGATAATGGCCACATTTATCGGAAAGGCCTTGTAAAAGAGATATTCCTGACCATCCAGGTAAATCAATTCGACGACGTCCTTCCCCTCCTTAAATGTTTTCTCGTTCAGTTTTCCACCGTCAATCCGGGGATCTATAAAGGTGCCCAGGCCGACGCGAGTAATGGTTCCCGGCCTATGGGCTGCAATATCCCTGAACAGGTGAGCGACAACCCCCTGCGGCATGTTGTAGCCAAAAATGAGATTCTCCCGGATCAGGCGCTGGAGTTTCGGCGCCAGACCGATGTGTCCACCGATGACCTTGCCGATCAGGCCTTCGTGTCCAAGCTGATTTAACCCCCTCTCCTTCCCGTCTCCCTGACCAGCGGCGTAGACGAGGGTTAGATTGCGCGGCGATCCCGTCTCCAGAAAATGTTTCGACAAAGTCAGGGCAATTTCTTCAGCAAAACACGCGCCGACAAAACCATCCGTCGCAATCGTATCTCCGTCACGAATAATCCGCACCGCCTCTTCCGCCGTTACGATTTTGCCTTTCTTCAATCTCGGGGCGGGCATGGAGGAGAGCATCGGGTGAACGAATTTCTTATCATTATTTAAATCTTCCATTGGCAAACTCCTTCGTGTCACGGTGACATCCGTTCAAATATGAATATCCTTATATGAAACATCTTTAATGCCTGACGATCTTTACGCTACCTGCACCTTAAAGCCCATGTCTTCAATGGCGCATGTCAGATCATCCTGGCACAGATTGGGGTTGTCATGTTGAATAGCAACGCGTTTTGTCTGTAAATCGACATTAACGTCCTTGACCCCTTCCATAGATTTCAATTTCTTTATAATCACAGCTTCACAGGATTTACATTCCATGTTTGGTATCTTGAATTCTACCTTGTCCATAATCGCAACTCCTCCTTTCGATAACCTTCCTCACAAAAAATGATGAGGCGTTTATTTTGGCTTGATACGCTAACAGATGGTCCCTTCGCCATGACCATTACGGGGCTCTCTCATCTGATTTTTGGCCGGGTTCCCATATCCGCCGGATATGGGAACCCGGGATTGACCAGTTCAAAAGGCCCTACCGTGATGATGAGTGGCAATGGTCCTGACGATTCGCCCTTCTCCTTATTGGAGCACTTTTTCAGTAGATACCTGTGAGCAGATAGAAGGCGATCACCACAAAGACCATCGCTGTCTTGATCACCGTCATGGCAAAGATGTCTAAATAGGATGTTTTATGGGTCAGCCCGCACACGGCCAGGAGCGTAATGACAGCCCCATTGTGAGGAAGGGTATCACATCCCCCCGAAGCCATAGAGGCGACCCTGTGAAGAATCTCCGGCGACATCCCAATGGAATTGGCCCAAGCCAGCCAGTCCTTAGACATGAGATCCAGGGCAATGGACATTCCGCCCGAGGCAGAGCCGGTAATTCCAGCGAGCGTGGTCACGGAAACCGCTTCCGAAACAAGTGGAGTGCCACCAAGCTTGATACCGAGAAGGAACTGAGCAATGGATTTGAACCCAGGCAGGGCGGCGATTACGTTTCCATAACCCACTTCAGAGGCTGTATTCATAATAGCCAGCAGCGAGCCAATGGCACCCACGTTCAAGGCCTTCTGCAAACCACCACCTTTGGGTATATTTTTGAAACCAAGTGCCAAGGCGAGAACGATACCGAAGACCAGGGCAATCACCAGCGACCACACGCCGATGACGTTTTTCACCGCCGGCGCCATGAGCGGGAGTTTCAGGCCGACCAAGGGCGCCAAGATGTTGGGATCCCAGACGTAAACCCGGGACAAGTAGAAATTGATGGCCAAGACCAGGGCCAATGGCAAAATGCCGATGATCCACTTGGGCAAAACAGCAGTTTCATCGATCACAGGTTCATTTAGTGTGTGATCTCCGTAACCTTCGTTCGCGGCAGCCGCTTTTTTACGACGCCACTCCAGATAAAGCATTCCTAAGATAAAAATCAACGTGCCGCCAAAGATGCCGGCAATCGGCGCCGCATAACCTGTTGTACCATAAAAATTCGTCGGGATGATGTTCTGGATTTGCGGAGTCCCGGGAAAGGCATCCATGGTGAAGGTAAAGGACCCCAGGGCTATCGCGCCGGGAACCAATCGTTTGGGAATGTTTGCTTCTTTAAAAAGTGAAGCTGCAAAGGGGTAGACGGCAAAAACAACGACGAAAAGGCTCACGCCACCATAGGTAAGGATCGCACAGGACAACACTACGGCAAGGATGGCACGCTTATAACCTAATTTTTCCATAATGGCGTGGGATATCCCCTTGGCTAGCAGGGTGTCTTCCATAACTTTTCCAAAAACGGCGCCTAACATAAATACGGGGAAAAACGCTTTAATATAAACAACCGCTTTTGCCATGAAAAGTTCGGAATACGATGGCATGATGGGCAGACCCTGAAGGGCTGCTGCGAGCAAGGCGAATACAGGGGCGAACAGAATCACGGAAAATCCCATATACGCCATGTACATCAGAAGAAATAAACTGAGCAGAATCCCCAATACTTCCATAATAACCCTCCTTATCTTAACATTATATAATCAATTGATGTTACAGAAACACTCCAGACAGATTGAGCTGGCAACACACCTCCTTTCCGAAAAAGTCAGAACAAACATTCAAAATGGGAAAAAGCATATTTTACTATGGAGCAAATACCATACCAGAGGGACAGCGGCGCAATTATGCTCATATACTTATGTATTTACAGGTTATTTTATTTTACGAGTAGTTTTATCAAGACCACAATAGTGTAGACAACAAAAGGCAACAACGACCATATGCTAAAATATAACGAATGATATTAGAGAGATAAAAATGTTGTAGACGCAGATCTACATGTAGACGATTAGATACAGAAGACTACGATGCGGTGAGTGGCAGGTTGAATTTTTTCATTTTTTTGTAGAGGGCCGTCCTATGGATGCCTAAAATACCAGCTGCTTTATTTTTATTGTTGTTGGCCAAGCGTATGGCACGTATCAGGGCATCTTTTTCCGAATCATCGCGAAGGCCTTTGAGGCTTGATGACGTTTCCTGGACCTGAGCGGACGTCATGCTACGGAAAAAGATGGGCATGTGTTCAACCTGAATCGTATCGTCCAAGGCGTCCATGGAATAGAGAATCCTCTCCAGAATGTTCGACAATTCGCGGATATTTCCGGGCCAGTCGTAGTTCTCAAATATCTGGAGGACACCCGGCGAAATCCTACGGACGTTGATCCCGAAATCTTTACTTATCATCTGCACAAAATGTTCGGCAATGAGGGCGATATCTTCTTTTCTTTCCTTGAGGGAGGGCATGTGGAGCGGGATGACATTCAGCCTATAGTAGAGATCCTTGCGGAATTTACCGTGGGCCACGCATTTTTCGAGGTTTTCATGGGTGGCAGCGATCAGGCGAAAGTCGCATTTGACGACTCTCGTTCCCCCGAGACGTTCCACCTCCTTTTCTTCGAGAACCCGCAGGAGCTTGGGCTGCATGTCCAATGGAAGCTCGCTGATCTCATCCAAAAAAATCGTGCCTTGATGGGCCAGTTCAAATTTGCCGGGCTTCCCTTTGCTGCTCGCCCCCGTAAACGCCCCGGGTTCGTAACCGAATAGTTCCGCCTCCAGAAGGTCCTTGGGAATGGCTGCGCAATTCAGACGGATAAAGGAACACAACCGCCGATCGCTGGCACGATGGATGGCATGGGCAAAGAGCTCTTTGCCCGTGCCACTTTCCCCTGTTAAAAGGATCGGGGCATTGACTTTAGCGGCTTTGACGGCCAATTCGCGAAGATCGACCATAATGCGGCTTTTCCCAATGATATTTTTGCAACTGTATTTCGATGATCGGAGATCGACCAGTTCTTTTTCATAAAGTTTTACTTTTGATTCCAGAAGATTGAGTTTACTAGCCAAGGCATGCAGATCCTTGATATCTTCAAACATGACCTGACCAAAAACTGCCGATAGTTTTCCATCTATAAATATCGGTATCCGCTGGACTATCATGTCCTGACCCATGATCCGATGGGGGTGATTGATCTCGGCGAGCCCCGTTTCAGCCACAACATGCATACGCGAATTTTCGATGACTTCCGTTGTATGCTTACCGATCTGTGCTTTCGGATCAATATTGAGAAAACGGCCATAGGTTTCGCTGAAGAATATAACATAGCCTTCCAGATCCGTAATCACGGTTCCGCTCGATATATTATTTAATACGGCCTCATACAACCTCACTTTTTGCTTAAGCCGTTCAACCTCCGATGCTTTCATCGCCTCACCTTTGATTTGATTTTGACAAGAAACCCCTTTTATCATTTTGATGAGTACTATGGGCGATCTTGTTAGTCAATGAAATAATGACAACAAAATATGCTATGTAATAAAGATGAACACGGTGGATATTTAGCTAGCGGTCGTCCTTTTGAGAGAATGGTAAACCTTTTGACCTTTTTCCTTCTCTGAGGACCGTTTCGGACATCATCCGGGTACAACATTTTCTGTACGGGTGGTATTTGGGATTATTAATGGAAGACGATTAGATATAACTCCATCCCTGACTAAGCCCCTGTCGTCATCTGATCCAGGGGCTTTTTCTTTTTGACATCAGCTGATATTCCCAGTATGCTTTTCTGAGGATCTTGCCGATAGAAAAACCCATAAATCTGAAATGAGTATGGCCAGATCTCTTTACCAAACATAGCGCAATCAAAGCATTTTTTCATACGAGGAACCGCTATGCCCTACAACACGACCCTTGAAGATCTAATCGAAGACATTTTGCCAGAAGGTAACCTTGAAAAGAAAAAGATGTTCGGCGGTATGTGCTATCTGATCAACGGTAACATGTCCTTTGCAGTCTGGAAGGATTATCTCATCGTGAGAATGGCGCCGGAGATTGCCGCTGAAGAATTGAATAATGAGAATGTAAGAGAGTTCGACCTAACAGGGAAACCCATGAAAGGTTGGGTCATGGTAGAAAAAGGTTCCTGGAATAAAAGAGATGAATTGGCCAGATGGCTTAATATTGGAAGATCATTTGCTCTGTCTCTACCAAAGAAATCCCCCAAGAAAAAATCGCTTGAAGAGGTATACTATCGGAATCAACGATAAAGTCAAGGAATGAATCTGATCATGAAATCCGTAACAACCATCGTCGTTATTATTCTGGTCGGCATGTCTATTGCGCATTTGGTAAGGATTATCTTCCAGGTTGAGATAATTGCGGCAGGATTTCATACTCCGCTCTGGTTGAGCATCTTCGGCTTTATTGTTCCACTTGTACTGGCTTTACTGCTGTGGCGGGAGAACAGGAAATGATAATTGCATCCACATTCCTCTGGAAGAGGGAGCCCATTAGTGACAATTAAACGTATCTCCGACAGCCTTAATCTCATTCCCCTGAATCTGCCCAGAGAAGGATTTCATCATTTCATATGCACTTGGATTTATTCCCGAGATGATGCCGTGGTCCTTGTAGATCCCGGCCCCCGTTCTACAATTCCTGCCCTTTTGAAAGCCCTGGAAGAAATGAATGTAGGACATATCGACTATGTTCTCCTTACACACATTCACCTAGATCATGCAGGTGGACTAGGGCTTCTGTTAAAGCATTATCCAGACGCAAAGGCGATTTGTCACCGCAAGGGCATTCCGCACCTGGTGGAACCGTCAAAGCTATGGAAAGCATCGAAAAAGGTTCTGGGAGATATTGCTGACCTTTATGGAGGGCTTGACCATGTTCCTGCAGCGAATATTGATTTCATGCCCAATATTCTTGTTGGAAGCAACACCGTAACTGTTTATGAAACACCGGGACATGCACCCCATCATCTCTCGTACAAGATCGGAGACATGCTCTTTGCCGGTGAAGCTTTGGGAATATTTTATCCGATGGGAAAAGATACTTATCTACGTATCGCCTCTCCGCCGGGCTTTGATATCCGTGATCATAAAAAATCGCTTGGCCTCCTCAAGAATCTTGATATTGCTGCCTTGTGTTTTGGCCATTACGGGATATCATATGAGATAGAAAAAATATTCGAGCTGACATCTGCCCAGACAGAGTTATGGTCAACGGTAATCGGTCAATATAGTTATTTAGAAAGCCCCTTGTTCGAAGAGAAGGTGCTGGATGAGTTGCTACCTGTTGATCCCGGATTATCCTGCTTTCATCAATTACCAGATGACATCAAAAAGAGGGAGATCTACTTTCTAGGCAACAGCTTCAAGGGATTCAAGGTTGCCATAGAAAGGGAAGAATATTCGTTATGACTCCAATAGAAATGCAGGAAAAAGCGATGCAGGTCTTCATAATCCGACAAAAAAGGTGCCGGCTGTATTTTCGGCGAAATCATTGAATACGGAGTGAAAACCGCCACGCAATCGCATCTGCCGCCAATCTCGACTTAAAATAAATAATGGATAATCTTTCGGTAGGGTCAAGGGCGTTGATAAGTAGGTATCAACACCAATAAGGAATATGCTGCGAACACGATATCTGCAAATTTAATATCTCTTGGAGGCAGCTTAAGATTCTCGTACCGGCCGGAGGTGGTTAAGTTAATGATACAGCCTGGCGATTGACGGCGCAGGTCAGGCATGACATACGGAATAATGGGGAGTTTTCAGGTCTCCTCTTGCTTTTTGTTCTTTTCCCGCAACTGCCGCCAGAAATCCATCCGTTCCC
>JAPLJZ010000095.1 GCA_026388335.1 Deltaproteobacteria bacterium | reverse complement strand
CACCGCGCCTTCCTCTTTACGTCCCTTTTGAATCACCGAGGCAATGCTGATATTCATCTCCCCGAGGATTCCGGCTATTTTGGAGAGGACGCCCGCCTTGTCTGCGGCCATAAAACGGAAATAATAATTCGTTTGAATCTCAGAAAATGGAACCAATTGGATATCATCAATAATGTCTTCCCCAAGAGAGCGGTAGGGGACAAGACGCGACACGCCTTTAAGAATTTCTCTCGATATATCTACGATGTCGCTGATGACAGCGCTTGCTGTGGGCATCATCCCTGCCCCCTGTCCATAGAGGAATACCGAACCGGACGCGCTGCCGATGATATGAAAGGCGTTGAAATTACTGTTTACATTGGCCAGAATGTGATCGAAGGGAATCATCGTCGGATGAATACGCGCCTCCACAAGGTCCCCCCGCTCAAAGGCAAGGGCCAACAGTTTGATGCGATAGCCGAACTCCCTGGCAAATTCTATATCCTGCTGGCTGATCCGGGAGATACCTTCCCGGTAAATGGTTTCGATATTAACCCGCTTTCCGTAGGCAAGAGAGAGGGTAATAGCCAGCTTATGGGCGGTATCGATCCCCTCGACATCGAAAGTCGGATCCGCCTCGGCAAAGCCGAGGGCCTGCGCCTCTTTGAGAACATCCGCAAAGGCTTTCCCCTCATCCGTCATTTTCGAGAGAATGTAGTTAGAGGTGCCGTTCATGATGGCCATCAGCGACTTGATCCGGTTGGCTACCAGGGATTCCTTGAGGGTCTTGATGATAGGGATTGTCCCGCCGACACTGGCCTCAAAACGGATATCCACCTTTTCCTGGTTCGCAGCCTGAAATATTTCATTGCCATATGTCGCGAGGAGCGCCTTGTTGGCCGTCACGACATGCTTTTTCCTGCGCATGGCCTCCATAATGAAGGTCCGCGCCGGTTCATAGCCCCCCATGAGTTCGACAACGATTTGAATATCCGGATCATCGATAATATCCGTGGCTTTTGTCGTCAGGACGTCCGTCGCCACCGTCACAACCCGGGGGGTTGTGATATCGAGATCGGCGATTTTCTTCAGGACGAGCCGGGCGCCAAGGCGTTTTTCAATTAGATCGCCGCTTTCCTGCAGCAGCTTCACCACCCCTGCCCCGATGGTTCCGAATCCGATTAGCCCCAGTGAGATCTTTTTCATGAAAAGGTTTCCTGAATATTTTTCGCTCGTGTTTATAATAGACTACCGGTTTTGTCAAAATAAATTGCCGGTTGGAGGGAATAATTGACTTTCTCAGGGGATTGAGTTAAAAGATAACCGCTGCCTGCCACGGGAGCACATCTTCCTAATCCAATATTATCTCGTACCCGATAAAGGATGAAACAATGACTGCATCATATAAACAGGCCGGTGTGAACATTGACCAGGCCAATCTATTTGTCGAAAAGATCAAACCCCTTGTGAAAACTACGGCCCGGAAAGAGGTCATGAGCGGCCTCGGCGGCTTCGGCGGACTTTTCCATCTCGACTTGAAAAAGAACCCGGACCCTGTCCTTGTTTCCTCCACGGACGGTGTGGGAACCAAGCTCAAGATCGCCCAGATGCTCGATCGGCATGATACGATCGGCATCGACCTGGTGGCGATGTGCGTCAATGACGTTATCGTTCAGGGCGCGGAGCCGCTTTTTTTCCTCGACTATTTAGCAACGGGAAGAATCCGCATGGAAACAAGTATCCAGATCATTACCGGCATCGTCAATGGATGTCTGGATGCCGGGTGCGCCCTGATCGGCGGTGAAACGGCGGAAATGCCGGGATTTTATAAAAATGACGAGTATGATCTGGCCGGGTTCTCTGTTGGCGTCGTAAATGCCGACCGGATGATCGATGGTTCAGAAATCCGGGTTGGGGATCATATCATCGGTATCGCCTCCAATGGCCTGCATAGTAACGGCTATTCCCTGGCCCGGAAGATAGTTTTCGAGATCGCCTCTCTCGACATCCAGGCCCATCCTGCCGGTCTCGAATGTTCCATCGGGGAAGAGATGCTGAAGCCGACCCGGATCTACGTCAAACCCCTCCTCAATCTTATCAAGAATTTCCATATCAAAGGACTGGTTCATATTACGGGGGGCGGTTTTTTAGACAACATTCCCCGCATTGTACCCCTTCGTTGCAAAGCTGTGATTTACGCTGACAGTTGGTCCATCCCTCCCATTTTTACCCTTCTGAAGGAGTTGGGTAATGTGGATGAAATTGAGATGCTGCGTGTCTTCAATATGGGCGTCGGTATGATGATGATCGTCTCTGAAAAGGACGTTGCCGAAATAATGGATCGACTCGAAAAACTCGGTGAAAAGCCATACTGTATCGGTCATATCGAAAAGCGCGCTCCTGAGGAACCGCCGGTGATATTTACAGCCTCATGAAGAAAATACTTCCCCTGGGCATCCTCGTTTCCGGCAGTGGCTCCAACCTCCAGTCGATCATTGACCATATCGAGAGCGGCAAACTCGATGCCGTCATAAGGGTGGTCATCAGCAACAGTCCGGAGGCATATGCGCGGGAGAGATGCCGGCGCCACAACATTCCCTTTGTGGTCATCAACCATGGAGATTTTCCTTTGCGGGACGCCTTCGATCAGCAGATGATCGATGTTCTGCAATCCCGGGGCGTCGAGCTGGTGATCATGGCGGGTTTCATGAGGATTCTGACCGCCCGTTTTTTATCTTCCTTTCCCCTGCGGATCATGAACATCCATCCCGCTCTCCTCCCTGCTTTTCCCGGGTTGCATGTGCAAAGAAAAGCCGTGGAGTACGGCGTCCGCTTCTCCGGTTGTACGGTCCATTTTGCCGATGACGGCGTAGATTCAGGCCCGATCATCATTCAGGCCGTGGTTCCCGTTTACGAAGACGATGATGAGGATAGCCTGGCACAGCGCATCCTGAAAGAGGAACACAAGATCTATCCTCAGGCTATTCAGTGGTACGTCGAGGGCAGGCTGGAGGTGAAAGGACGGAAGGTTTATCTCAGAGAAGCGGAGGTATCGATGAACACACCGCAACACAACCCATCCCTCACGATACGATGAGTTAGAGGAGGAATCATCCTATGGATCCAAACAAGCTGAATTTTGACATCCAATCCCTGGGAAAGGCGACCATCCCCTCGCCGATCACTGTCAGCTACTTTACACCCGACACCAAGCGCATTCTCTACGATCATGATTTGAGTAAACTTTCGAAACATTGCTGGGATGAAGGGCCGCCTGCGGCCATCGAGGTCGCGGGGCCGAGAGAAATGATCTATTACGACCCGCCGAAAACCAAAGCGGCCATTGTGACCTGCGGCGGTCTATGTCCGGGAATCAACGACGTGATTCGCGCCATTGTCATGGAACTATCCCACCGCTACGGGGTAAGTAATATCGTTGGGATCAAGTATGGCTTCCAGGGTTTGATTCCCAGATACGGCCATGACATGATGGATTTGACGACGGAATTGGTCAAGGATGTACATGCGGTGGGGGGAAGCATCCTGTCTTCATCCCGGGGAAAACAGGACATCACGGAGATGGTTAATGTCCTCAAGAGGATGAATGTGGATATTTTTTTCTGCATCGGCGGCGACGGCACCATGCGGGCTACGGAACTCATTACGGAAGAAATATCGAAGAGAAAGCTCGAAATCAGTGTGATCGGCATTCCTAAAACCATCGACAACGACCTCAATCTTGTGGACAAGACCTTCGGTTTTGACACCGCCATATCAGAGGCGGTACATGCCATCGAGTGCGCTCATGTGGAGGCGAAAGGATCGCCGATGGGCATCGGTCTGGTCAAGCTGATGGGTCGTCAATCAGGACATATCGCCGTTCACGCCGCCCTGGCCCAGAACGACGCCAATTTTGTCCTGATTCCGGAAGTTTCCTTCGATCTGTATGGCGAGAAAGGTTTCCTGAAAGCCCTGGAGAAGCGCCTGCGCCAACGTAAACACTGTGTTATCCTCGCTGCGGAAGGAGCGGGACAGGAATTTTTCTGCCGGGAAGAAGGCAAGATCGAGACGGACGCCTCCGGAAACCTGAGACTGCTTGACATCGGCATTTATCTGCGCGGAATAATAGAAGAATATTTCAAGAACTGCGGTCTGGAGGTCAATCTAAAATACATAGATCCCAGCTACACAATCCGCAGCGTCCCGGCAACCGCCAGTGACAGTATTTACTGCGGAGCCTTAGGTCAATACGCCGCCCATGCCGGCATGGCCGGTAAGACGGGCATGCTGGTCGGTCTCTTTAGGGGTGAATATGTCCATCTGCCCCTACAGGTGGTCATGTCGGGCAAACAGGTCGATCCGTCGGGAAATATCTGGATGCGGGTCATCGAATCCACGGGTCAGCCAATGTCCATGAAGAATGAATGAAGGAAAGGCAGCAATGTCAAAAATTGCTTGCATATTTTCATCTATTATTGTAGCAACCACGCCACTACTATTTGAGGAGCAAGGGATATGTCCAGAATGTGCGAGGTATGCGGGAAAAAGCCCGTCAGCGGTAATAATGTAAGCCATGCCAATAACAAGACCAAAAGGGTCTGGCGACCGAATCTACAGAAGATCCGCGCTATCGACGAGAAAAGCGGTGCCGTCAAGAGGGTGAAGATTTGTACGCGCTGCCTCCGTTCCGGCTCCGTACGCAAAGCGGTTTAGTTATAAATCCGGACTAAATCCGACCCTCCGGATCGCCGCGAGGGTCGGCTCTAAAAAATCACCGTAATCTTTCACCAACTCCATTCCCTGGTTCATGACGTCGGTAAGCCCGGCGATGGCCTGCCCGTCATCCCGGGAAATGCCATATTTGCTCGCAAAAAGCTGGATCCGCCCTTCGAGGGTCATAAAACGTCTGATCCGGTTCAGGGTATATACCGCCGCCCCTTCCCTTAATGCCTCTTCGACACTCTCCACAGGTATTCCGTACAACCAGGCAATATTTTCACTGAATTCGGTGAGTTTCTCTGTAGCTGTATATGTCATGGCGTTGGCGAGGAGGATGAGAAGCTTTTCACTCTCCCCAAGCTGTTCCAGATGTAGGGCAAGGTCAAATGTCATTTCAATAATCATGTGAGACCGATAGGCGGCGTGGGCATAAGGAATCGGGGTTCCCTGATGCTCGTAGATATCAAGGAGCGGTTGCACGAGTGGTTTCCCCTTGAGATAGGTATAGCCCTTGGAATCGGGATTGAATTCCATGACGGGTTGGCTCGTAATCGATCCATGATGGGAGATATCATCAACCATAAGATGAAAATGGACGAAGGCGTTTTTCCGGTACTTTGCCGGCAGCGCACAGCGGCGGGGAATACCGTGAGTGTCCTCGGCAGTGATATCTTTGTGAATCGGCAGCAAGTCCGGACAGATATTGTAAATCAGGAGATCGGGATGATTCCTGATAAATTCTTCTCCCCCCGGATAATTCTTGAGAAGCCAGGTGTGGGTCATCATAAGCATGGGGGAACGTCTCTCAAAATGTTTATTTTGTCAGACCGATGATCGTCATTTATGACTGGATGATCTGGAAATCAACAGAATATTTCAGTTCAGAAAGGATTATTTTAAAATCCGCCTCAAAATCAGGCATAATCATTATCCGGACAATGGCCTCCCTGGAATCGATAGTGGTGATGGATGATAGCCTTTCGTATCCCTCCAATAAAAATTGGAGCCTCACAAGGTCTTTTCTGGATAACTTCAAATAGATGGTCATGTATTCATTCTGCCTTAGCTTCTCAAGGAAAGTATATCGTCATGGGATACATTTTCAGAGAGTCCAGGAGTGGGTTGATGGCGTTTTGTCTTGAATATTAGCAAGATGATAAGTGTTAAGTTAGCCGTTACATCTACCAACTGTTTAAAGGTGCACCCTGAGTTCCCGAAAACATGTAACGAGGAATGATGCAACTAATCAATATAATTAGAATAATCGTAATATTTGAGCCTCGTTACAAATCGTAATTGTAACGAGGCTTGATGGTTTAAAATGTCGATAAAATACTATTCATATTCACTGGTTACTTTATTTCATCGTTACAATCTTCCGGGAACTCAGGGTGCACCGTTGTAAGAATTTAGGATTACAGATGGAAAGAGAGCAACACTCTATCCTTAATCAGTACGAGCCTGTCCCGCATCTGGTTGAAGGCTTTGTTGTGTCTATTTGCTTCCCTTCGGTCCTTTTTTCTTATTGATTGTATTAACCAGCTTATTGATGTGCTCTTGCTTTTCATCAAAAAGTTTGCTCAACACTTCGTCCATAATTTCATAGGCATCCATAACATCATCTAAAGTTATTTTTTTTGCACTGTGGCTTCCAGCATTACCAAGCCATTTTATTGCACGACAAGAATCTTTGAGACTTTGATATTTTTCCGGAATTAGATCGATACGTTTGTTCAAATTTAAGAAGATCTTTTTTCTGTTTTTGGTTTCATATCTTTTGACTTTCATATACGTGAGAAGGTTTTCCAAGGCTATCCTGACATGATTAGACGAAGATGGTGGGTTGCAAAAAAATAATTCAAATGATTGATTGATCTCGTCGACTACATCCTTGGGCGTACCTTTGGGAAGAAGAAATAATTTCAGATGAGGATGAAAGTATTTTGGACGAAAAAAATCAACCAAATTCTGCTCTTGCCGGCCATTATCATCGTAATCAAAATCAACGTCAACAGAACCTTCTCCAGAATTGACCACTACATCTCTGCATCCATCATTGAGGCATACCAATAAACATGAATATACGTATTCAATAAGAAAAGGGTCCCGGTCTTTACGCCCACGCTCTTTTCTTGAACCCGAAGTCTCAAATGAATAAAATGTATCTTCGTTAACATTCAAAGTGCCCTTTCCGCATGTTGGGCATACCCATCTTGGGAGATGTCCCTTGCGAAATGGCAGTTTATATAATTTTCTGTCCATCTTAGTATTTCATCCTACAGATAACGGTTGAACCGCGCTGTCGGCCTTTCGTATCAGCACAATTGAGGGGTTAGATTTCCAATTTATTCGAATATAATATTGTGTTCTTTAATAAATTTTACATATTCATAGGCTATTTTTTTTGCCTCTTCGTAATTTGATGCATTAGTGCAAAAAAGATCGACTTCTTGAAACTCGTTACAACCTAATCTTATTCCACCTGGATTAATTTTAAAAAATACAACTTGCTTACCAAAATCCTCATTTTCGGGGAAATATTCAGAAAGAACGTCTCTGTGACGAATTATTTGCGTTATCAAGTTTTGCTCTTCCCATAGATAAATATTAAATTGAAATTCACCTTTTATAGATTTTATCCAATCTTTTGCATTGCTTGTCAGTGTATTCGAAATGATTAATAGTACATTGTCTGGTTTAAATTCTCTCGCACTGTTGAGAAACGAGGATATTTCATCCTTTGAGGGGGGTTTGGCTATGTATCTTTTGCACTGGATAACCCAAGATGAATATTTCTCAATTGAAGGTAGAGGCGATTCAATTTTGGTGGCAGTTAAATCTCTCCCTCTATCACCACCAGATTTACCATGCCATTGTATGTTTGAAAAATCATTAAGCTCCAAAACATGGTAGCAGAATTTCTCAAAATCCCGCGGATTTAATTCTTTCCAATTGATTTGCATGCGCCTTTTCTCCGATGATTAATAAAACCTAAAAATGTTTACATGGATCGGTATAAAAACCTATGTGCACTTCTAATCAAAAATAAAAAAAACCGCTCTTTTTTAGGAACGGGGTTTTAATAACGAGTCCATATTTCCCTCCAGCATAGTTATACAGGATGGAACCTATTAATCTACTTTTAAAATTCTCAGTCTTGATATCACGATTATCTTTTGAAATCCATAACAAATAGAAGAAAGGAGGAAGTTGTTATCAATCCTGTCTACAATAATTCTATGATATTCGATCCTGCCAATACTCGGGATTTCTGTGAAGAATGGCATCGTCCAGCTCTAATTGGGCGATTTCCAGAAAGCGTATCTTCATCGTTGACACTACCTGCATTTATTGAGGATTTCTTCTAAAGGAATTGATTTGATCTTCCCTTGATCATAAGCGTCAATTCTGTCCTCAGCCTCTTTAGCCCATTGTTTCTCAATTTCATGATCCGATTTGTCAAGGCTGGCAAGCAGTTTGTCGATCAGTTCTGCTCTCTCCGAGGGCCTTAATGTTAATGCCTCATTAAAAACATTATTTGTGGTGGTCATTTTTGGCTCCTTATTTTTCAATGGTTGATATCGCTACCTCACATTTCTGCATTTTACAAATGTGATTTCCATAACAAAGATCAAAATTCCTCCTTGACATTATTATCACTGATATGACTATGATTCATTCTCAAAATACAAAGAAGAATTGCATAAAGAATTGAAAAATACCGATTGTCTGCCTGTTTCACAGTGGCGATTCTCCATAGAACAAGAAGATATCACTGAGCAATTATCTAATGAGTTTGGCATCCTGCCTTTGATGTCAAAGATTCTGATGAGCAGGAATATCGTCAATCTCTCAGACGCCAGGAAATACCTTTTCCCATCCTTGAACGATCTTCACAATCCCTTTCTTATGAACGATATGGATAAGGCCGTTCATCGTGTGATCCAGGCGATTCAACGTAAAGAAAAGATTGTAGTATTCGGTGATTACGATGCAGATGGCATAACATCGATCGCAGTCATGCTTAAATTTTTTCGGGTACTGCTTCCGGAAACCGATTTTTATATCCCCGACCGTATCGGAGAAGGCTACGGACTGAACCGTGGCGCCATTGATCTTTTGAAAAGCCGGTCCGTAGATCTGATAATTACCGTTGATTGCGGCGTCTCGGATCTGGAATGCGTAGCTTATGCATCAACCTTGGGAATTGATACGATTATTCTTGATCATCACGAAGTACCGGAAATCCTGCCGCATGCTGTCGCCGTCATCGATCCTCATCGCCCCGACTGCCATTTTCCGTTCAAGCATCTTGCCGGCGTTGGCATAGCCTTTAATTTTCTAATCGGTCTGAGAGGAAAACTCCGCCAGGAAGGCTTTTGGAACAACAGGACGTACCCCAACCTGAAAGACTATCTGGACCTTGTCGCCCTGGGTACAATCGGAGACATATCTCCCCTTGTTGATGAGAACCGGATCTTTACTAAAATCGGGCTTGACTTGATCACAGAGGACAAACGTGTGGGTCTCAAGGCCCTGAAGGAAATCTGTGGTATCGAGACTCAGGTCATGGATACCAATAGATCGTCCTTTTGCCTTATCCCCCGAATTAATGCGGCCGGTCGAGTTGGTTCTCCTACTGAGGCGGTAAAGCTGCTTCTGACCGATGATCTCGCCGAGGCGCGGGATATCGCGAGAGTTCTTGACGGCTATAACCGCAAACGCCAGACCATTGAAAAAACTATCCTGCACGAAATCTTGGAAGAAATCGCAAAAACCATCGATCCACACCTAAAATCATCCCTTGTCTTCGCCTCTGCAAACTGGCATCCCGGGGTCATTGGCATCGTAGCATCCCGCCTTGTGGACCGCTTTTATCGTCCGGCCATTCTCATCAGTCTCAGAAATGGCATCGGCAAGGGTTCAGGGCGAAGTATTGCCGATTTTAATATCTACCAGGGACTAAAAAAGTGCGAATCACTGCTTCTCTCCTACGGTGGGCATCAGTATGCGGCGGGTATTTCCATACGTGAGGAAGATATTGAGGAATTCAAGAATCTTCTCGAAGGGGTGATCAGGGAAGATATTCAACCCGTAAACATGATCTCGCAAACGACCATCGACGCCCAATGTCAACTGCATGATGTCAATCACGATCTCCTTGCCCAGATAGCGATGCTTGCCCCCTTTGGCAGCCGCAATCCGGAACCCGTCCTCTGCGTTCGTAATGTCAATGTCGCGGCGTCAAACATCGTTGGAAACAACCATCTAAGGCTGCGATTGAACGGCGACGGGGTATCCTGCAATGGCATCTGGTTCAGCAAAGGTCATTTCATTAAGCAATTAACCTCTGGAACAACATCAGATATCGCCTTCACACCTCAGTTCAATTACTGGAACGGCGTCAACGAGATACAACTCAAGATGAAAGATATGTCCGTTCCTGCGGGCTGAGAAGACTCCCATTACAACCAGCGTTTCCGTCTGCGATAGGATTTCACGTCGCGATATGCCCGCATGTCTCCCGAGGCTGCCATACCAAGATAAAACTCCTTGATGTCCGGATTTTCAACCAGCTCTTCCGCCTTGCCCTCCATGACAATTTTTCCGTTCTCCATGACGTAGCCGTAATGGGCAATCTGAAGGGCCATGTTGGCATTTTGTTCAACCAGGACGATAGTAGCTCCCTGTTCTTCGTTGATTTTTTTAATAATGCCGAAGATCTCTCGCACAATAAGCGGGGCAAGGCCAAGGGATGGTTCATCAAGGAGGAGGAGTTCCGGTTTTGCCATGAGGGCACGACCAATGACCAGCATCTGCAATTCTCCGCCGCTACAGTAGCCGGCTCTGGCCCGACGACGGGCCAGGAGCGCCGGAAAATAGTTATAGACCATCTCCAGATCCTCTTGGCAGGATTTATTTGCCCTGATCGCCGTGCCGACGCGCAGATTTTCCTCGATGGTCAGATACTTGAAAGGCTGGCGGCCCTCAAGGACCTGAATGATCCCCAGGCGCGTGATTACTTCCGGGGACTGGTTCTGGATGTGTTTCCCCTGAAAGATGATTTCCCCCTCCGTAACTTTGCCGTTTTCCGGTTTCAGGAGCCCGGAAATAGCCTTGAGGGTCGATGTCTTGCCGGAACCGTTACTCCCCAAAAGGGAAATTATTTTACCTTTCTCAACGGAGAGGGAAACCCCCTTGAGAACCTGGATGACATCGGAATAGACGACCGAGATATTGTTGACTGCTAAAAGCACTGCCTTGCCTCCCTCAGTAGGAAAATGGCCAAAGCCGGAAATTGGAACGTATAATCCGCCAAACCTCGGCAATTCCCCGTGGCTCGAAAAGTATAAAGAGGACGATAGCCAACCCGAATATGAACTCCCGCAGGGGCGCCAAATTCAATCCTGTCTGCGTAACCATCCCCATATTCATCATCAGGTCTATTGCCCAGCGGAGCAGTTCATTGAGGCCGGTTATAAATATGGCGCCGAATATCGCCCCGGACATGTTGCCCATACCGCCGATGATGACCATGGCAATGTACTCCACGGACAGGCCGAGATTGAAGGGTTCGGCAGTAATACTGACCGTGTAGTAGGCCCAGATTGCCCCGGCCACTCCGGCATAGAAGGAACTGATCGCAAACGCGAGGAGCTTGTAGGGGAAAATGGGAATGCCCATGCCCTCGGCGGCCCGGTCATTGTCCCTGATGGCTACGAAAGCCCTTCCATATTTTGTCCGCATGAGATTGACTGCCAACCACAACATGACCAGCAGGGCAAGAAAAATCACATAAAAGAAGGGAATATCGCCGCTGATCTCTAACCCGAAAATATTTGCCTTCGGCAGGGTGATGCCCATGGTGCCCTTGGTCACATCTTCCCAATGGACCAGGACATACTCAATGATAAATTGACCGGCCAGGGTGGCAATGGTCAGATAAAGCCCCTTCAACCGGCTGGAAGGGAGCCCGAAGATCAGACCCACCAATGCGGTGATCAGTCCGGCGGCGGGGACGCTGAGGAGAAAGGGAACATCACAGCGTGTTGCCAGGAATGCAGCGGCATATGCGCCGACGCCAAAAAATGCGCCGTGGCCGAGGGAGATCTGTCCGGTGTAACCGATGAGAATGTTGAGGCCGATCACAGCGATGGCGGCAATGCCGATAGAATTGAGGATATATAAAAGATATGGGGTGCTGACAAAGGGTGCCAGACCAAAAAGGACGACCAGACCCGCGGCGGCAAAGAACCGGCCATAATCGGTCTCATAGACCTTCAATTGATCTGCATAGTTTTCATGGTAATTGCCGCAGGGATGGAAAACCCTTTTCTTCATATCAGACCCTTTCTATTTCCACCTGGCCGAAGAGGCCGTAGGGTTTTACCATCAGAATGAACACAAGCACGATGTAGGGCACTACATCCCGCAGGGACGGAGATATATAACCACCCGTAAGAGTCTCCAACAGGCCGATAATGAGCCCTCCGACGATGGCGCCGCCGATGCTATCGAGACCCCCGAGAATGACTACCGGAAAGACCTTCAGACCGATAGCGCTCAGGTCATGGACATTGACCCCATTGATAATACCGAGGATAATGCCGCTCATACCGGCAACTAACGCCGCAATTGCCCAGGAAAGGGCAAATACCTTCTTGACATTGACGCCGAGGGAGAGGGCTGCCCGCTGATTATCAGCGACGGAACGCATATAAATCCCCTGGGAGGAGAATTTGAAGAAAAGCCCAAAGAGGACAAGAAAGATCGTCCCGACCACCAGCGCCAGCGTATAAACCGGTTGCACCGAGACGCTTCCCCAGCTCAGGCTCAACCAGGAAGGGAGAAAATCGGGAAAGGTGTGGAGATTACCGCCCCAGATGAGCAGGATCAAACCCTTGAACATCGCGGCCAGCCCGACGGTAAGCATGATGACAAAAATGAGGGGCTCGCCAATCAAGGGCCGCAAAAAGAGACGCTCCACAATGAATCCAAGGGAAAAGCACGCCGCCATCGTCAACAGGAAGGCAGCGTAGACCGGCAGTTCCGCCCAAGTCACCAGGACGAGAAAGATGTAGGCCCCCATAGCCAGCAATTCACCATGGGCAAAATTGAGAACGCTCGATGATTTGAAGATCATGACAAAACCCATGGCGGAAATGCCATAGATGAACCCGACACTCAGACCATTGACCACCAGTTGTATGAAAAAATCCATTTTTTCTCCTTATATCCCCCTCCCCTTCAAGGAGAGGGTTGGGGTGGGGATGGGTTTAGACGGCTAATATATTAACCTTTGTCGTTATCTCCCCTACCCTGCCGTCACGGTAACGTATCTTACCTTTTGTCTCGACTTGTGAGATTTCACGGTACATGGACTCGATCAGTTGGAGGTAGAGCCCATAAATGAAACGTCTGCGAACCTTGCCGGTACGGGTCAGTTCTTCATCGTCTGCGTCAAGGAGCTTATAAAGAAGCAGGAATTTCCTGAGTTTCATGATATCGGGCAATTGCTTGTTGATTTCCCGTATTTCATCGCGGATCAGGTCTTCCACCGCTTTTTGCTGGGATAGATCCAGGTAAGTTGTAAAAGGGATGAGCCTTTCCTCCGCCCAGTTGCCGACATTTTCCATATCGATATTCACCATGGCCGTAATGAAGGGTCTTGATTCTCCAAAAGTGACGGCCTCCTTGATATAAGGGCTGAATTTCAGGCGGGTTTCGATGAAATCCGGAGAAAACGCCTGGCCGCTCTTATTCTTAATGATATCTTCCTTGCGCCCGATGATGATGAGATGTCCATCCTGATCGATGTAACCGGCGTCGCCCGTCTTCAGCCAACCATTCTGGAAAGCATTCTCCGTTGTCTGAAAATCACGGTAATAGCCTGAAAACAGGGAATCGCTCTTCACCATTACTTCCTGATCCGCATCGAGCATGATCTCGACGCCGGGCAGCGGCTTTCCTACCGTTTCCGGTTTGACCTGATGATCCGGTTGCACCTGAAAGATGCCACCCGCCTCGGTGAGACCATAACACTGTTTGAGGTTCAACCCGATAGCCTGGAAAAACCTGATAACGTCGGGGCTGATGGGATGACCGCCCGTGTAGGCATTGCGGAAGCGGGAGCAGCCGATCCGGTCGAGGAGGGGTTGGTAAACAAACCATGCTGCAAAGCGATGTAAGAGCTTCTGATGCCACGCCGCCTCTTTTCCGGCGGATTGTTTTGCGATCACGGCGCGACCTGTTTTTTCCGCCCAATGGAATAGCCGGCGTTTAATCCATCCCGCGTCGGCCATCTTGACACGAATTTTTGACGCCAGATCCTCCCAGAAACGGGAGGCGGTGATAATCACCGAAGGGCCGATCTCGCGAAAATCTTCGGTAACCGTTTCGGGCGTCTCGGGAAAATTCATGGTCATCCCACTATACAGGGCGACGCCGAATCCCCACATCTGGTCCACGATCCATGCCGGAGGAGACATGGAAAGCCAATTCTCTCCGGGCTGCAAGGATATAGCCTGTGTCCACTGCTTCCCGATCGAGGTCATGCTCCGATGAGAAAGCATGGCCAGCTTCGCCATGCCCGTGGTACCGGATGTCTGGATCATCAACGCGATGTCTTTGGACTTTCCTTTATTCAACTCCTGGGTAAAAAGGTCAGGCTCCCTGCGGTCCAGTTCTTCCCCCGCAGACAGTAAATCCGCATAAGACTGCAACCATGCCATGTCCCGGTAGGAGCGCATGCCGGTGGGATCAATATAGACAACCTGCCGTACATGGGAGATATTGCCCTGAATTTCAAGGAGTTTATCGACTTGCTCCTGGTCCTGGGCAATCACCACGGACGCCTGTGTCCGCTGGATGGAAGATTGCAACTCCTCAGGAGTAGCCGAGGTAAAGACGTTCATCGTGACGGCCCCCAAGGCCTGGGCGCCGATTTCCGTGAACAACCATTCCGGATGGTTGTTCAGGACCAGGATAACGTTTTCACCTCGACGCAGACCAAGAGCAGTAAGACCTATGGCGCTAATTCGCACATAACGAAGATATTCTTCCCAATTAAAGGTGTGCCAGATGCCGTAGGCCTTTTCCCTTATGGCAGTAAAGTCTTTTCCCAATATTCCTGCCTGTTGTGCAAGCAACTGGGGCAAGGTCAACATACGGTCGTCTCTGGTTCCGATTTTTATCTCCTCCATATCTTCACCCCAGATACGCCCGGATGACTTCCGGATGCCGCCCGATCTCATCAGCCGTGCCCTCGGCTATCATTTCTCCGAAATTCAGCACGGCGATACGATGGGAAATGCTCATGACAATGGCCATGTCATGCTCAACAAGGACGATTGTCTGTCCCCACACTTCATTGATCTCCGTGATAAAACGAACCATATCTTCCTTCTCTTCGAGGGTCATTCCGGCGAAGGGTTCATCCAGGACCAGCAGTCGCGGCTCAAGAGCCAGCGCCCTTCCCAATTCCACTCTTTTCATCAAACCGTAGGGCAAGGAGGCCACATTTTTATTTCTTATTGCCTGTATCTCCAGAAAATCGATCAGCTCTTCGATCAACCTGCGATGGCGGACTTCCTCCCGGCGTACGGAAGGCAGAAAGAGACCTGCCCCCGGGAAGGTATAACGACAGTAGAGATGACGGGCCAGGAGCATATTGGCCAGGACGGTCATGCCGGGGAAAAGTTCAATATTCTGAAAGGTTCTGCCAATACCAATCTTGACGAGGTTATGGGCGTGCATCCGGGTGATGTCCCGGTCGTTAAAGATAATCCGGCCGGTCTTGGGCTTGTAGAACCCGGTTATACAATTCATGAGGCTTGT